>CALFYR010000274.1 GCA_937954195.1 uncultured Dehalococcoidia bacterium | reverse complement strand
GGGTCTGGTCATGACTCTTCTCCGATTTCCGATGCCATCTCGAGGGCGCGGCGGATGTCGCGCTTCTGCGTGGACTTGTCTCCGGCATTCAGGATCACCACGATCACCGCGCCAATCCGGGTGAAATAGATTCGGTAGCCGGGTCCGTGGTCGATCCGGAGCTCGGAAATCGCGCCCCGTGAACATGGACGAGCATTGTATCCATTCGGATACTTACGGTCAATCGTGTGATTCGGAGTCAGCGCGTGCCCGGAAAGCAAAGAAGCCAGCGTGGGTGCGCTGGCTTCTCGATCATTCGGTGGCGGAGGAGGACACACCGCAGCGCTAATGGTCTCTAGTACAGAGGTTTCCGATTGTGATACCCGGACGGGATACGAACATCGCAAAACGTCTCTGCGCTCAATATCTTACCCCCGAATCCCGCGAATAGCAGCGCACTCTCGCACCGAAGACAAACATTGCATTTGGGCACCTCATACTTCAGCTTGGCAGCAACATTTGAACCTTGCGCAACGCCCGTGCTGGAGAAAAAACGATGGAGTCCACGATGCCCGCACGGGTTCGCCTGGCCGCCAAAGCTGCTGTCCGGCTTTCCGTCGGTTTTCTGCTGAAACTCCTCGACGATCCAAAGCGATACACTCCCTAAAAGAGGAGGCCCAATTTCCCTCGGGGTGTGACGAATGAGCGCGCTTGTCATCGTTGTCCTGCTGATTCTGATTTGCGGGTTTTTCGCGCTGGCCGAGATGGCCCTGGCTGCGTCACGGCGCTCGCGACTGCAGCTACTGGCCGATGCGGGTAACCTGTCGGCCGCGCGCGCCCTAAAGATCAAGGCAACGCCGTCGCGTTTTATCGCCGCAACGCAAACGGGCCTGACGGCAGCGAGCCTGCTTGCCGGGATCTTCGGCGAGAGCGCCATGGCCGGCCACGTTGAAAAGTTCATCGACGCTTCGCTGCCCGTGCTGAGCCCCTTTCGTGGCGAGTTGGCCATCACGGCAACGGTCGTTGTGGTCACCGCGTTCGCAATCGTCTTCGGCGAAATCGTGCCCAAGCGCATCGCCCTCGCATACCCGGAGCAGGCGGCGAGCCTGGTCGCTCCCTTCATGCACTTGTTCATTCGCGTCCTGTCCCCGGCCATCCGCCTGCTTTCGTGGTCGGCGGACATGGTGCTGAAACTCCTGCCTTTCCGGTCCGCCCAGGAGGTCACCAGTATCGAGGACATTCTGGCCGCGGTCGACGAAGGCGAACGCTCGGGAACCATTGCCCCGGAGGAGAGCCACCTGCTTAGCAATGTCTTCCTGCTCGAGGGTCGGCATGTCGCTGCCGTGATGACGCCACTGAAGAATGTGGCGTTTGTCGATCTCAATCGCTCGCATAACGAGAACCTACACGTGCTGCGCGACTTGCCTCACGGGCGCTACCCGGTCTGCAAGGGCAACCTGCAGCAGGTTGTCGGCATCCTCGAGAGTCGCACACTGCTGCGCGCAGCGCTCTCCGGGAGCTTGGATTTCACTGCTGTGCCGATGACCCCTCCGCTGTACGTCCCAATTTCGCTCACGCTCATGGAACTGCTGAGATTGTTTCGCGAACGCAGCGCCGACTTTGCCCTCGCAGTCAACGAATTCGGCGTCACCGAGGGCGTGGTCACCATCAGCGACTTGCTCCAGACGATGGCCGGCAAGATGATGCCCGGCGCGGACAACCCGAACCTTTCGCTTGCGGTTCAGCGCGAGGACGGTTCCTGGTTGCTCGATGGCCTGCTTCCGATCGACGAGCTGAGCGAAAAGCTTGTGCTCGAGGGGGTTGGCGACGAAGCTCCAGGGCTTTACCACACGGTCGGCGGATTCGTCGTCGCCCACATGGGCAGGCTTCCCAAGCGCGCCGAGAAGTTCCGGTACGGAGGGTGGGAGTTCGAGGTTGTAGATATGGATCACAATCGGGTCGACGAAGTACTGGCCACTCGGATGGCCGCTGAATCGTAGTTGGTTCGGATACACGCCCAAGCCCGTCCGCGTAATGAGGACGAGGAGCCGGAACCTGCACAAGTCGTGCATCTGCAAACCGGCGTGAACGCTTGACCACTTTCGGCGCGGAAAACTGACCAGCGGCGAGCGGAGGTAAGCGCATGATTGTCTGAAGCGTTTCGGCAGGGTCTCCGGGTCAGGATTCGGCACAGAATCCTGTTCAATTCACCGCGCCGGTTTGCAGCCTTGACGGGATTGCGCGTCGAGGGAGTCGATCGGAGCGATCTCTCGATTGCGGACCCCCTCCTTCAAGCCCTTCCGGGCCTCGGCTTGCCTGGCGCGGGCCTCGAGCGGGACGCCGTCGAGGCACTGTTCCAACGGCTCGCCTCGCGAACCCATGGCATGCCCGTCGCCTCCGACGAACTGCCGCACGGACGTGACATCGCCGCCGCGCTGCTCATCCTGCGCGAGAGCATGCATCACCTGGACTTCGGTCGGGTCGCGGCTGCCACGGCCTGACCCGCGCTGCGGCGCGCTTCCCTTCACGCGTCCCCGACGACCATCACCCGATTGCGTCCGGCCATTTTCGCGGCGTACATGGCGGCGTCCGCGCGCTCCAGGACCGCGTCGCGCGTCTCGCCCGGCTTCAACAGCGCCACCCCGATGCTGATGGTCACGTCGATGGTGTGCTTCTTCACGTGGAAGGGAGCCTGCGCGATGCTCTGGCGAATTCTCTCCGCGATTGCTTTGCCGAGTTCCAGATCGGTGTTCGCCATCAGGATGACGAATTCCTCGCCGCCGAACCGCCCCACGATGTCGAAGTCCCGCATGGCGGACCTGATGCGCTCGGCGGTGTGCTTCAGCACGATGTCGCCCACCAGGTGGCCGTAGGTATCGTTCACCTTCTTGAAGAAGTCGAGGTCAGCCATCAGGACGCAAAGGGGCCTTCCCGATTCCGCCGATTTCCCGACCTGGCGATCGAGCGCGTCCATCGTGTGGCTGAAGCTCATCGCCCCCGTGAGTTCGTCCGTCGCCGCGCTTCGATAGAGCCTGGTCGCCTCGGCGCGCAAGTCGGCCAGCGCGCCCCGCAGCCCGTCGGTTTCACGCCGATGGAATCCCTCGGTGGCCAGGAGGAGGTTCAGGGCAGTGAGCTTGCGGAGGCAGGACGCCAGTGCCCGCGCTGCCCCGGGATCGTGCCGGAATCGTTCCTCGAGTCGCTCGAGGAGGACCTGTTGCGTCACGTGGTGCTGCATCTGCAGCAGGCGCAGCGAAAAGCCGGCCTGGGCGGGCGTCGCAGGCAAGGACAGGTGCTCCGCGAAATAGGCGGGAGTATCGAAGCCCGCGCCGAAGCGCTGCAGCCGATCGCACCAGGCGTGCCGGAAGGCCCGGGCATCCGGACCCGTCTGCAGGAGCGCGGATTCCGTGAGGCCCGCCAACGCATCGAGGCACGCATCGACGACTTGCCCGGCTCCTTGTCCGATGACTTCCGTGCGAATTCGGTCCGCAAGGCCGGCATCCTCGTCACGGAGTCGGAGCGCTGCAAGGGTCTCGCGGATTCTCAGGTAATCGATCCCGAAAGATGAGCAGACGGATGCGGGCCCAAGGGTGGTTTCCACGCATCGATTTAACGTGAATTGCGACGCCTCGGCAAGCGAGCCCCGCAAGAGGGAACGGATCGGCCCGACGAGGCCTCGCCGCAGTGGCCCGCGCTGGCGATTCAGGGTAGAATACAACTCATGAAGACCCGTCCTGCCCGCATCATTCTGGCAACGCAGCCCCGCACCAGTCCGGGCCGCGCGACGGCCTTCGTCTCCGCGGCCCGGTAGCCGCGCCCGAAGGCCCCGCGAAACAAGCGGGTTCCCCTTCCGGCGGCTTCCGGGCCTCCCCTCCCTAGAATTGATCCCGAGCCCGCGCGCATGGCGCGCCGGCTCCCTTTCCACGGCATCGGTATTCGGGCCATGCGCGCGATGCGCCGGCCCGCAAAGGAGAACGCCATGATGTACTACACCCCCCTCGTCGTGACCGAGCTGGATGCCGCGCGCATCCGCGAACTGGGCCACCGCCTTCCCGATGGCGGCCGCGGCCTGCCGGGCCTTCGCGACCTCGTCGAGCAGGTCGAGACCGACGCCGAGATCGTCCCCGGCCCGCGGGTCTCGCCGGACGTCGTCACCATGAACTCGACCGTTTCCTTCAAGGACGAGCAGACCGGCCTCGCCTCCCGCGTCACCCTCACCTATCCCGCCGAAATGTCGATCGCCGAGCGCCGCATCTCCGTGCTCTCGCCGGTCGGCCGGGCGCTGCTGGGGCGCACGGTGGGCGCCGTCGCCGAGGTCGAGCTGCCCGACGGCAGCCCGCGGGCGATCCGCGTGCTGGAGATCCACTACCAGCCCGAGGCTTCGGGCGATTTCAACCGCTGAACGGGAGGAGACGGCCATGTACATCCAGCTCCCCCTCGAGCGGGTGGTGCGCCACCGCAACAAAGATTCGCAGCTCGACTTCGCGCGCGAGGCCCTCGCCAGCCTGGACGAGACCGAGGACTCGCGTTTCGAGGCGACGCAACGCGGGCTCGCGATGTTTGCCGCCCACGAGGACGCCCTAGAGCGGCCCGTCGCGGTGCTGCAGCAGCGCTACGGCGACGCCGTGGACGTCCGCCCGCCGCGCGTGCGGTGCCTCCCCGGCCATCCGCTCCAGCAGCCTGTGATGGCCCTGCGCGTGGTCGTACGCCGCGAGCACTCGCTCGCGGTCCTGCAGGAGCTGCGCCAGCGCGACGTCCGCATCGAGGAGGAATGCCAGCGCGGGCGCACCTTCGTCTTCCGCGCCCGGGCGCCGCTGCGCGACCTTCTTGGGCTGAGCGAGCGCCTCACGGCTCTCTCTGGCGGCACCGCAGAGCACGCGATGAAACTCAGCCACTACGCCCCGCTCGACCGCCTGACCCATCACTGCGACATCGTCGAGACCGGCAACGAGAGCTACCGCCTCAAGCACTGCAACTGAAGACCATTAACCCTCTTAAAGTGGCCAAGTTCCGGCCGGCTTCAACACCCGGCGCCATCACGATGATTATCGAGCGTGTCCACGGCGGCGATAGCGCCGCTTCCTCCAGTTCGCTGCCGGGCCGTGCTGCTTCGGTCATGGTGTTTTCACCAGACCGTGTCTCTAGAAACGTTCACAATCCACCGTGGTTACTCGAAAGCAAAGGAAGGGGCAACTGATGAGCACGAGGATCGCAGCGACCCACGTCAGGCTCAAGCGCACCTACGAACCTCCTGCCGCCGGGGACGGCACCCGGATCCTGGTCGACAGGTTGTGGCCGCGTGGGGTCTCGAAGGCGCACGCCGCGCTCGATCAGTGGATGAAGGACATCGCGCCAAGTACCGAATTGCGAAAGTGGTTCGGGCATGACCCTGCCCGGTGGGAGGAATTTCGCCGTCGCTATGTCCAAGAGGTGCGCCTCAACGTCGAGCTGCTGGACCAATTGCGAGCCCTGGCACGCGCGGGACCGATCACACTCGTGTATTCGGCCCATGACGAGGTGCATAACGACGCGGTCGTGCTGCGCGACCTGATCCTGGGAAGGTAAGGGGATCGGCCCACGCGCCGCGTCAGGTGGCGTCCGTCGCCTTTGCTCCGCCCCGCCTGGCTTCCACGCGTTTCATGGTGTCGATCGCGAGATTCGAGTGGGCATAGGCGCCACCCGCGCGCATTTCGGAAACCACCCAGATCGCTTCCATCACTTCCATGTCAGCAAAGTGTTCGATAGCTGAAGCGTTTGTGAAGTTTTTGACGTACCGCGTGGAGCATAAACGGACCGTGCCGCGCGGGACGCGGCCCACGATACCCCACGGCCCGCTCGAAAGCTTGGACGCGAAATGCCACGGCGGCGACCTTCCATTCGATTGAGCAGCGTCGGCGTTCTCGACGCAGACGCGGCCGCGAAGGCAGGAGCAAGCGTCCTTCTCAAGGTCATCCGAATCCAGCGATCATGGCGTCGACCTGGGCCTACCGATCACGAAGGACATCGTGAACACGCACGGCCGGTATATCTGGGCGGAAAGCACTGCGGGCGTCGACACGACGTTCTTCATTCACCCCCCCCGCTGTGCCATCCCCAGGCTGTCATGACGGGGGCAGGTCCCCGGCCAGCAGATCCTCGCAGGAGCGGATGTTGGCGAAATGGGAGTCGCGCATCGAGCGCAAAGCGTTGCGAACCTCGGCGTCCTGGATGCGCGGCAGCGCCGCAGCGATGCGCCGCGCCACCCACGCCTGGCCACGATTGAGAAACTCCAGCCGCGGGCGCACGCCTCGCACGGCGAGCGCCTTCTCGAAGAAGCTTCCGACTGCCTTGCTCGGCTCGGCTCCCATGCCGCGGAGCAGGCGCAGCAGCACGGCGCAGTTGCCGCTCTCATCGCGCTGCAGGCGCAGCAGCTCCGCGCGAGCATCGGCCGGAAGCGGGAGCTCGCCGATGAAGGCGTTGATCACCATGGCTCCCGCGCGCTCGGCTTCCAGCAGCGTGTTGAGGAGCTCCGATATCTCGTCTTGCGACATGCTCCGACGCTGCTCGAGCAGGCGAGTCACGAGCCGATCGACGTCGGCGAGCCGCTCCACCAGCCGCAACCCCGTAGCGGTCACCTCGTGCACGCCCGCCTCGGTGACGACGAAGTCCATCGGAATATCGTGGGGCTGGGGATGGATCGTGTCCATGCGGCTCGCTTCGCGGGCCACGGCGACCTTCAGCGGCTGTGGCGAGAGCGCGGCGAGGGTGCGATCGAAATAGCCGCCACCGTATCCGAGCCGATAGCCCATGGCGTCGATCCCGACCGGGGGGATCAGCAACGCATCGGGAACCACGACCGGCGAGCCCTGCGGCACGGGCAGGCCGAAGACTCCCGGCCTTGTTTCCAACCCCGGCCACCATTCGCGAAACTGCAGCGGCGCGGCCTTCTGCACTACGACGGGCAGCGCGGCCCGAGCGCCGCGGTCTCGCAGGCGCTTGACCGCCACGCGCGGGTCGAACTCGCCTTTCATCGGCCAGTAGGTGCCCACCACCAACCCGCGCAGCGCTCCGAAGCCGAATTCGAGCAACTCGGTGACGCGGGCGTCCATGCGGCGCCGATCCTCAGCAGGCAACGCCGTGCGCCGCGCGAGGAGATCGGCACGGGCGAGGGCGCGCCATGCGGGCGTATCCAGGGATTCATAGTTCATTGTCCTTGTCTTTCTCCAGGAGTTCGCGCACCACGAGCGCGTAGTTGCGGGAAGCGTCTCGCATCCCGTGCAGCAGGGTGAGCGGCCCGCGCCGCCGCAGT
>CALFYR010000273.1 GCA_937954195.1 uncultured Dehalococcoidia bacterium | reverse complement strand
GTCATTCCAGATGGGCTCGGCCGAACGCGGATTCGCGTTTGGTCTCGAAGGCCCCCTGGACATGCGGATGGACCCGGCGTCCGGCGGTCTCACCGCCGGGGAGATCGTCAACACGTGGGACGAATCGTCGCTTGCAGACCTCATCTACGAATTCGGTGAGGAGCGCCAGTCACGCCGCATCGCCCGTGCGATCGTGCGCAACCGGCCCCTGCAAACGACATGGGATCTAGCCAGATATGTCGAGCAGGCTGTGGGGGGTACCCGGAAGGCATCCCATATTCACCCCGCCACCAAAGTCTTCCAGGCGCTCCGGATCCGTGTGAATGGCGAACTCGACAGCCTTCACGCGGTTCTTCCGCTCGCCCACAGCCTGCTCGGCTCTGGAAACCCTGCCGGCCGCATCGCCGTCATCAGTTTCCACTCCCTCGAAGACAGAATCGTCAAGCAATACTTCCGCCAGGAGTCCACGGATTGCCTCTGCCCCCCGGAACTCCCCGTGTGCCGCTGCGGGCACAGAGCAACCCTCCGCGAACTCACTCGTCGCGGCGTCCGCCCGTCTGAGGCAGAGGTTGCGGCCAACCCTCGCGCTCGCAGCGCCGTCCTCCGCGCAGCAGAACGGGTGGCCTGATCATGGCCGCCATTAACCATCCCCTCGGTGGACATCGTCGTGGTATTCCCGTTCCCGGTGGCCTGGGCACCATCAATTGGTGGCTTATCGGCGCGCTCATCGTCGCTTCGGCCGCCGCCATGCTTCCGGTTATCCAGAACAGCAGCGCCACGAGTGAAGGCTTCGACCTCCAGGCCTACCAGGCCCGCGAAGCCGCGCTTCGCTCAGATATTTCGCTGCTCGAAGCCGATGTGGCGCGCCTCACGTCACTCAAGCGGATCGAGCGCCGTGCCCGCGATATCGGGCTCGTCGAAGCCCACGATCCGATTTTCGTCTCAGTAAACGAGCCCGGCCCCGCGCCGGCGAAGCTTCCCGCCGAGTATCTCCCCCGGCCCGAGCCCCAGCGGCCCGAGCCGGATGCCTGGTGGAAGCCGCTCGTGAACTGGCTGCCATTCGGCAGCTAACGTCCAGTCCTGCCACAACTGGCAGGCCCCGGCCTGGAGGCGCGTTCGCATGTCGCACTCGAAGGCGCGGCCAACTCGCCGCGTTTGGCTCCCGGCAGCATTCCTCGGGCTCTTTGGCCTGGCGCTTTGCGCACGCCTCGTCCAACTCCAGGTTTTCGAACACGACCGCTACGCCGCCGAAGCCAGGGAGGGCCTCGCCGGCACCCAAACCATCTACGCCCGCCGCGGCGCCATCCTCGATCGCAACGGCGGAGTCCTCGCTACATCCGTCTCAACCTGGGATGTCTACGTCAACGTTCGCCTCTGGCAGAGCGACGAATTCGCGTTCGAGACCTCGGAGGCGCTCGCTGCCACGCTGAACCTCGATCCCGCCGCACTCCGGGCAACAGTGCGCGACGCTGAAGGCGCCGAGATCCCCATCGCCCGCGACGTGAATTTCGAAGTCGGTCTCGAACTCCTGGACCTCCGCCTCCGCGGCGTCACGCTCCTCTCCAACACCGACCGCGTTCATCCCGAAGGCGACCTCGCAGCCGCAGTGCTCGGCCTCACCGGCCTCGACAACACCGGACTTGCCGGGATCGAGTCGCGCTACAACGAAGTCCTCATGGGCGAACCCGGCCGCGTCATCTACGAACGCGACACCACAGGCGACCCCATTCCCTATGGTCAGTACGTGGCGACCGAACCACGTCCAGGCGATGACCTGGTCCTCACCATTGATCGCTACCTGCAGAGAATGGCCGAGGAACGCCTCGCCGATGCCATTGAAGAACACCGTGCCAAGTCCGGCTCCATTACCGTCATGGACCCGAACACCGGCGAGATCCTCGCGCTCGCGACCTGGCCGCCGCTCCAGTACAGCACGCTGAACCTCGATAGCCCCGACGCCGTCTCGCTCCTCCGAAACCCTGCCGTCACCGACATGTACGAGCCCGGCTCGGTCATGAAGGTCATCACCGCCGCTGCCGCTATCGATGGTGGCGCGGTCTCGCCGGGCACCACCTACTATGACAAATGCTACGCCGATGTCCACGGCCTACAGACCAACCATACAGACCGTTCCTCCGACGTCGAACAGTCGATGACCGGCGTCCTGC
>CALFYR010000272.1 GCA_937954195.1 uncultured Dehalococcoidia bacterium | reverse complement strand
CGGCAAGTTCCTGCTGCTGGCTGGTGTGGCAGGCGGTGATGCCGAAGCGAGTTGCCTGGGCGTGGAGGAGGAGGGTGGGAAGAGTTATGAGGAGTAAGGGTGCGCGAGTAACATCAGTTCTTTAATCGACTTATTTCAAACATTGCTTTGGGCGTTTGTTTAACACTTTTACAACAGGTTTGTTTTGTGGGATGGGCGAGTTTGTTTCCGGCTGCCGAGGTTCGTATCTGGAGGTGGAAGGAGTGTGGGGACCGGGCGGGGCTGTTTCTAACGCAGGCATCACTCGATCGGTCGACGGAACTGGCTGCACGATGCGGCGAAGATCAAGGCTCGGTGGGGTGAGATCGCGTGGTCGTAGCCGGACCGGACAGCGAAGTGTTGTCAGTCATCTGAAAGCGTAGTTTTCTGAGCAGGGTGCCGGTTGTGGCGGCAATATCATCCGCGCCGCAGGCGCGAATCATCCGTCCGATCCTTTAGTTAGGAAATCGCTTACTATCGGAGGCGATTCGAATGGCTTGTGAGATGACGAAAGATGGATCAATGCGCTCGAGCGGTCGGCAGACCGCCAGGCCGCCATGACAGATGCTGGCCTGAAATCGGATGGTGTGCTGACGCGCGGCCAGTTCCTCGATCGGCTCTTCGAGCTGATACACAGACGAAAATGATCACGCTGACTCGGCGCGCATGGGCTTTCGGCTCTTTGCTGTCCGGTCAAGACAGGATGTTCGAAGACGACCCGGCGGAGAGCGAAGCAGTCAGACAAGAACATTGTCGGCAACTGACCGACTTCATCGGGCGATATGTCGCCAAGAGGCCCCAACGGCCAAAAGGTCGAGCGCTCCGGGAGAAGATTGGGTATCCCTTTCCAGGGTTGACGAGGGCGACCGATGCCCGGTCTACCGTGCTCGGTGAGGATCAGCGGGCTAAATGGCATCGGTTGCGTGTGCGTATTGATAACAGACTTTGGTCATACGGATTGTGGGCTGTTCCAACTGAGCGGGCGACTCCAACACCTCTCCTCATATCGCCATTTGGATTCTTTTCTCCGCGCGCGCCAAGGGTAGCCGAGAATCCCCCACGTAGCCTCGGCTACGTCCCAGCCGACGATTGGCGTGGGCGAATGGATGAAGCACTCAGACAACAGTGGCCCATCAGGTAGCGTCAGCCGGTGCGAGGCCAGTCCAAGACCTCGATCGGGTAGGCTGCCATCACGCAGACCGTGTCGATGTTGCGGTCGAGGCCTGCGTACTGGAGACCTTCGATCATGAACGTCTGGAGGCCGCTGGTTGGCTTCGAGGTCCATTCCTCGGGCAGGTTGATATAGCGGTTCAACTGGCGGGTGCCGTCGCACTTCCAGACCTCAGCGAGGTGGCGGCTGCCGTAGATGCCGTTGGTGTCGGACCAGTCGCCGGAGGCTTCCTCACCGTCGAAGAAGACTAGCATGGCGTCGTCTTTTGCGGGGCTGGGAGGGAAGCGCGCGGGCCATTTCGAGGAGAAAGCCGGTGGAGGCCCCACCGGCGTTGACTAAGGGTTCTCTAGTGGATGATATGCACCAGAATATCTTGAAGGAAATCAGCCACGACAGCACCCGGAGCGGTCGATTCAGGCCCACGGCGATACCTTTGTCAGCATGCGCGAAGGGCCGGAATGAGGGTGTCGCGCAATTCCGCCACCGAAGAGAAACGCTCACCTGGGGCCACAGCCAAGCAACGGCGGAGCACACTCTCCAACACTGATTGACTCGGGAATGCGGGCGGCAGGTAGGTGTCACGATGCGCCATGAAAGCGTCATCGAGCGGACGCCGGCCCGTCAACATTTCTGCCAGAACCACTCCGGCGGCAAAGATGTCAGCACGATGGTCCACTTCCTTTCCGGCCACTTGTTCGGGGGCCATGTATGCCAGAGTGCCCATTACGACGCCGGACTGGGTGAGACTGTGGGAGGCCACGGCCGCAGTGGGCAAAGGCCGGATCTTGGCCAGCCCGAAGTCGAGGATCTTCACGGCCAGAGCGCCGGAAGCCAGCCGGGCGCCGAGGACGTTCTCGGGCTTGAAGTCCCTGTGGACGACACCCTGCTGGTGGGCAGCGGCGAGGCCGTCGAGCATGGGTTCGAACCATTCGGCCGTTGCGGCGGGGGCGAATACGCCCACGCGCTTCATTTCGGCGCGCAACGTTACCCCGGCAACGCGTTCCATGACGAGGTATGCGCCTCCCCCTTCGAGTTCGCCGAAATCGTGCAGCACCACCACGTTCGGATGGTTGAGCCGCGCCACAGCTTGCGCCTCGCGCCGGAATCGCCGCAGCGAGCCTTCATGGCCGAACGCTTCGGCGAGCATGACCTTGACGGCGACGTCGCGCCCCAGCCGCAAGTCGCTCGCCTCGTACACCGCACCCATTCCTCCGCGGCCGATCAGACGGTCGAGACGATATTTCCCATCGATGGTGCGGGCCACAGGCAACGTCAGAGTGAGCTGTTGTCCGTCGCGTTCACAGGTTTCGGCACCGCTGTCGTAACAGGCGCCGCAGACCGGGCACTCCCGCATCAGGTGTACCAGCCCGCGGTCGAACTTTGCGAGCACATCGCGGCGGATGCGCTGTTCGTCGTGCACGAGACCCTTGAGCCGAAGATTGTCCAGGACGACGGCGGACTGGCGGGCGACGGCGTGAATGAGCCGTGTGTCGGCGTCGCTGTATGGCTCTTCCGACTGCTTTTCGCCGAGAACGAGAACGCCCTCGAGTTCCCCGGCGGCGGTGACCGGGACGATGAGGCGGATGCCCATCCGCAACAGGCGGCGTGATTCCTCTGGGGACACTCCGGTGGAGTCGGAAAGCGGGACCGAAACCGCGGTTTCCTGTTGCCGGAGGCGGTTCAGCAGGGCGTCGCTCAGGGGACATGGCGGATGGCCGGGGGAGATGCCCGAGTTGCCGGCGAGGCGCATGACGCCACCCTCGCGCCACCAAAGTTGCAGCGACTTGGGATGCAGGGAGCCCTCCAACTGACGGCACAAGAAGCCGGAGACCTCTTCGGCCGAGTCCAGACCGGTGAGTTCGTCCACCAGGCTGAGAACGACCTGCTCGCTGTCATACTGCGCGCGGAAGAAGCGGCGGTCGAGCCTGCGCAGCAACGGTCCGCGGATCTTCAGACTCAGCACCAGAGCGGCGATCCAAATCAGATAGCCGCTGCTCTCGGCGACGATCTCGGCGATGGTGCGGTTCCGCTGTGAGACCAGGGCGTACAGCAGAGCGCCGCCCGGCAGGGCCAGCAGGGCCTGCAACGCACGTCTGGCGAACAGGTATTGCAGCCCGCGGCGGATGGCTACCTGTACATCGAATACGCGGTGCTTGAGCACCGCATATGCCACACTCACTGGAACCGCCACACTGCACGAGTTCACCACCAGGCTGAACTCCATCCACGTCCGCCCCGGCAGCAGCCAGGAATCAAAATCCGCATACGAGCGCAACATGCTCGCGAGGGACCAAGCCACAACCGGGGCCAGCCCGACCACTCCTCCCATGGCAACCCAATGAAACCGGCGCCGCTCATTGGGATCCTGCAAGGAGCGGTACCGCTGCACCGCGAGCGCCACCGCTCCCAGGATCGCAACACCGCCCGAAACCGGCCCAATATTGATGAGCCACAGCGGCGACTTCCATGCCCACCATGCGGTTGCGGCTTTGGCATCTCCCCCCAGCGCAAGCCAGCCTGGCGCGTTCCTCAGCACCGCGAACGCCACGCTCAGGTACAGCAGCCACAGCAGAACACGCCAACCCCTCCCCCGCGGCGCCCCGCCGGGGAACCGGTGGAAGAAGTGGTAGCCGAGAAT
>CALFYR010000271.1 GCA_937954195.1 uncultured Dehalococcoidia bacterium | reverse complement strand
TGGGTCGACTACGTCATCGATTCCGGCGTGCTCTACACGCAGATCCGCGCGAACGGCCCCGTATCACTCGATGACCCGGTGCTCACGATCGAAGGCGAAGGCTCCGTGCCCCAGGGCGGCTCGGCCACGCTCGTCCTGAACCAAAGCGGTCTACCCATCGACGGCGAATTCCTCCTCCGGCCCGAGGGCTCCACCGTCGGCGTGGGCGAAACGTTCTTCGACCTCACCTACATGGGCGGCCCGGCGCCAGCCAACGACTTCGTCCTTACCCCTGACTCTGGTGGCCAGGACATCGGTGTGACCATCGTGGGACCGAGTGCGGCTGCCCCGGCAGCGCTCTACGCGTTCGACGTTCGCGTGAGGAACTTCGGCGAGGACGCTTCGGACCCCCTCCTGCTTGAGTTGATCATCCCGCCCGGCGCGCAATTCGTCTCGACAGACAGCGTCGTCTGCAGCTTCATCACCGAACAAGATTTCGGCGACATCTACGACTGCTCGATCCCGTCGATTGCAGCCGGTGCGTTACGCGAATTCGAGGTGATCGCCGCGATCACTGCGTCAGCCGGCGCCCAACTCGCCTTCGAAGCGACCGTGTTCGCCGAAGAGGGCGACCCGCCCGCGAACAATGTCGCGGTGCACACGGTGAACGTCGCCGCCGGCGGCCTTGGCTTCCGCATTGGCCTCCCGGCGGTTGCCCGCGACGGCTCCTGGTAAAGAAGTTCCTCCCGGATTTTCGTGACAAACCGCCCCCAACCGGGGGTAGGATGGGAACAGCCACTCGCGCCCCGTGGCAATCCCCGGCGGAGGACACTACCCATGATTCGTGGGAAAAGGGGCCGTGCAGCCCTCCTCATCACCCTGCAATCTACTGCCGCGCTCCTGCTCGTCGGCCTGGTGGCGCTCACGCCGAACGGTCAGTCGGCCAGCGCGCAGGTCACCAAGACCTGGACTGGCGAAGGGGCCGACAGCAACTGGTCGACCGCCGGGAACTGGAGCCCGAACGGCGCTCCCGTCGCTGGCGATTCGCTCATCTTCCCGGCTTCGGCCGCACGCCAGACCAACACCAACGACCTGCCCGATGACACCAGCTTCGAAGGCATCGAGTTCACCGGCGGCACCTACGCAATCTCCGGGAACGACATCCAGGTCACCGCTGGCGTCGAAATGACCGATGGAACGGCCGTCCTCGATCTCGATATCGGCGGGACGGGCGGCATCATTCTCTCCGACGGCAGCCTCCGCCTGAACGGTGCAAATACCTTTACGGGTACCGCCGAACTCGTCGATGGCCGGCTCATCGCGGGGAGCAACGGTGCCCTCGGCGCTACCGGTGGCGCCACCACGCTCGAAGGCGGCATCCTCGAATTCGTCGATGGCGTCACCTCCTCCGAACCGATCGTCGGCCAGGACGCGACCTCAGAGATCATGTCCGAAGGCGCCGTTGTCCTGAACGGCAACATCGACCTGGAAGCGGCCACGGCCTTCGTCTCGGAATCCGGAAACCTCCGGGTGGATGGGGTTATCAGCGGCGGCGGCAGCCTGGTGAAAGCCGGCGCAGGGACGGTGACGTTCACGGCGGCTAACACCTACGCCGGGGCCACCGTGGTCGAAGCTGGCATCCTGGCGCTTTCGGCGGCGGGAACACTTGGTGCGGGCACAACCGGCACGGAAGTAGGCCCGCCCGCCACACTCGCCCTGCAGAACGCCGCCTCCATCGAAGGTGAGGACGTAGTCATCGGCGGGAACGGTGTGGGTGGCGGTGGCGCCCTTCGCGTGCTGAGCGCCGGTTCGACCGCCGACGAGATCATCCTTGCGGCCGATTCCACCTTGTTCGTTGAAAACGCAGCAAACCTGCTGATTGAGACCGGGATTACCGCCGCAAATCCCAACTTTGTGCTGTCGAAGACTGGCACCGGCGCACTCCTCGTTTCTGATGCGGCTTCGGTTGACGTCGACCTCAACCTCACGGCAGGCACGCTCGATTTCGACGCCGCCTCGGATGCCAATCTCACGGTCACGGGTGGCACGCTCACCGGCGACGGCTCGTTCGAGGATGTGACATTTGAGGGCGGGAGACTCCTCCCTGGGAATGCGGGCGAGGGCCGCATCGAATCCAACACCCTGGTCGCCGAATCCGGCGTGACCTTCTCGTTCCTGGTCGAGCAGGCTGGTGGCGGCTCCTACTGGGTCGATGGCACGGGCGCCTCGCTGAACCTCGGTGGCGCCACGCTCGAAGTCCTCGGTGCCGGCGACGTCACCCCCGGGACCACGTTCGTCCTGCTCCAGGGTCCGCCCGCGAGCATCACCGGCACGTTCGCGAGCCTCCCCGACGATGCGGTCTTTGCTGATGCCGCTGGCCGTTTCTGGCGCATCGAATACGCCACCAACGGCAACGCCACGGTCAGCATCGTCGCCCTCGTCGAACTGGAAGCCGACCTCGGCGTTGAACTGGAGAGCGACCCGACAGTCCCCCAGGACACCCAGGACTTCGAACTCGATGTGGTGCTCACCAACGAGGCGGCGACAGCCATGCCCGGCGTGAAGGTGAACATCACCCTGCCCAACGGCGTGGAGTTCGTCTCCGGCCCGGCGGGTTGCGTCGGCCCAGATGAGGAAGACGTGCCGCAGGTCGTGGTCTGCACGCGGGCGTCCCTCCCCGCCGGCGAAACCACCATCACGCTCGTCCTCGAAGTCTCGGCGCCGGAAGGTGCGACCCTGCTCTTCTTCGCCCAGATCGATTGGCCGGGCGAAGACGACAACGCCACGAACGACAACGACACCCATTCGGTGACCGTCACCGAACCGGATGAGTTCCCCTTCAAGTACTTCCTGCCGCAGGTAGCCACCGACGGCACGAACTAGACGCCAAGAGGCGCGAACCACGGAGCCCGGCCCGTGCCGGGCTTCGTCGCGCTACCCGCGTCGCCCTTCTCCGACTTCGATCAGGGCGTCGGCGAGCCTTTCGTACTGGTCGTATGAGTTGTAGAGCTGCGCGGAGATCCGCAACAGGCGTTGCGGCGGCTCACCGAAGGAGAAGACCGGCACCTCAATTCCATGGTCAGCCAGCAACTTCGCCTGCAACGGATCGCCCCAGCGAAGCGGGTCGCGGTCGAGCTGGCCGGACCCGGGGAGTGCGATGCTTGCGATCGAGCCCAGCATAGATTCGGGGCAGATCGGTTCGGCGCCGAGGCGCTCATTCAGCATTCGGCGGGCCCGGATGGCCACGTCCCGGTTCCGTGCCCGGACCTCGTCCCAGCCCCCCGGTAGGAGCGTGCCCATGTACGCGATGGATTCCGCCATGCAGAGCCACGGGCTTGGGTCCTGCGTGCCCATCCACGAAAATTCGGCTTCGAATCGCGTCCTTCCGCGCAGCTGCGCGTTCGCGCCGTGGCTGATCGTCAGGGGCCGTATGCGGTCCTGCCGGTCCGGCCGCACGTACAGGAACGCGGCGCCCTTCGGCGAACAGAGCCATTTGTGCCCGTTGCCCGTGTAGTAGGCGGCGCCCAACCTCGCGAGGTCCAGGTCCACCATCCCCGGGGCATGCGCTCCGTCTACGAGGCAGTCAATGCCGCGCCCTTGCAGCTCCCGCACGAGCCGTTCGATCGGCAAAACGAGCGCGGTGGGGCTGGTCACATGGTCGAGCAGGGCAAGCTTCGTCCGGTCTGTCACCCGTTCCAGCACCGCGTTGAGCACGTCCTCGTCGCTGCGAACGGGCAGTGGGATGTCGACTACCACGACCTTTGCGCCATCATCGTTGGCGGCCCGGTCGAGCGCGTTCGCGCAGGCGTTGTAGGCGTGATTGGTCACCAGGAGCTCATCGCCCGGCGCGAACCGCAGTGAACGCAGCACAGTGTTCACGCCGCCTGTCGCATTGCTGACGAAGCCGATGTCCCGGCCGGGAACTCCAACGAATTCGCCGACGGTCTCCCGGGCCTCCGTGAGCAGTGCCTCAACTTCGCGGCCAAGGAACTGCACGGGTTGGCGCTCGAGCCGCGCCCTGTATTCTGCCTGCATGTCCAGCACGGCCTTTGGGCACGCCCCATACGAGCCATGGTTCAGAAACGTAACGGCGGGATCGAGCGTCCAGAGTTCGCGAAGTGACATCGCCGAAGCATACGGCTCAGCGAAGGACCGGCGGAGAGCCAATGGCCCCGGTCAAGTCGCCGTTACTGGTCGGGCGCCGGGAGGCTCAGCCCCTGGATGTGCTCGAAATCCCTCCGGTTATTCGTGAGGAGCGGAAGACCGTGGATAAGCGCCGTCGCGGCTATCCACGCGTCCTGTATGCCCATCGGCCTGCCTGCCCGGCGGGAATCGGCCATCACCCGGGCCCACCGAAGGCTCACCTGGACCGTCGCAGGCGTTACCGTGGTCGCGGCGAGCATCCGGTGGAGACGGGCCATCCGAAGCTCACCCCAGTTCCTTTCATACGCGCCACGGTAGAGCTCTGCGACTGTCTGGAACGAAACAACGATCTCTCGGCCAGCAAGGAATGGCCGAAACCGTTCGGCGCGCGAATCGCGGCGCAGAAAGTACGAAAAGACATCCGTATCGAGCAGGATCCGGGTCATTCGGGATAGGCGCCGCGTCCGCGCATAGCAGCAGCGAGGAATTCGTCCACGGACTCACCCTCAGGCCAAATGTCCGTGGGCAGCTCATCGATGAAGCGAATCGCGTTCGGTCCTCGAGCTTCTTCCAACTCCTCAAGCGATGGAGTCCGCCAGAACTCCCCCTGCTCCAGCCCGCTCACCGCCACTATCAAGGGAAGTTCGTCCCGGTCGCCGACAGCCGGGACAACGGTCAGCCTCACCCGCTCGCCGACGAGCGTCTCAAGCCGTGGCCCAAGGGGGCCTGCGAACGCCAACGGCAGATCGCCAGTAAACCCCGAAGCTACGAGCCGTTTCTGCTCGCGATCGATCGATTCGATGGTCACGACCATGGTCTCGAGTACGCTCGCCGTGTATTCGGGTGCAGTCACGATGCCAGTATACGGCCCACCCTAGATCTGGCTGTACCCACTCCCCTTGCGGTCGATTCCGGTGCCCTTGCCGTTCTCGATCCAGCCGAACTCCTGCAGGATTTCCTGGCTGTAGGTCACACGGCCGGTGACCTTGTCGAGCGGTTCCGTGGCCAAGAGCAACGCGCTCTTCGCCATCAGGATCGGGTGCTCGCCGCGCGGGTCGTCCATCCCGGTCACCAGGTGGTGGTGCACGGTTCCCGGCGTGGGCACCACCTGCGAAGGCGAAACGCACGTCACGCTGATGCCATCGGCATAGACCTCCTGGGCGAGGCCCTGCGTGAACCGTTCGAGGGCCGCTTTCTCGGCGCCGTACAGCGTGCCGCCGCCGCGGCCGGCCTCGGCGTACGGCCCGCGGCCCGGGCCAATCGCCGCGCCGCTGGAGATGTTCACGATCGAACCGGCCTTCCGCGGCAGCATGTCCTGCAGCACGAGTTGGCTGAAGTAGAACGGCGCATGGAAGTTGACGCCGATGGAGCGGTGCCACTTCGAAATCGGGTAGTCCTTGATCGGGATGAAGTACGTCAGCGCAGCGTTGTTCACGAGCACATCGATTGGGCCGTACTTCTCGCGCGCCTGTTCGACTGCGCGGACGCACTGGTCGTAATCGGAGATGTCGGCGGTGATGGCGGTGGCTTCGCCGCCTGCCTCGCGAATGGTGTTTACGGTATGTTCGAGCGAGCCTTCGAGGACGTGGTCGCCCTCCTTCAGCGTCCGAGCCACGCAGGCGACGTTGCCGCCTTCCTCAGCGAACAACCGCGCGATCTCCGCGCCGATACCCCGGCTTGCGCCGGTCACGATCACACTCTTGCCGTCCAGCTTTCCCATGGTGGGCCCTCCTCAGAGTCGTTAAGCGCGGCGATTGTAGCCAAACGGCGCGAGGAGGGGTTGGCCGCCCGGCCAGCTAGGCCCCTTCTGCCACTTGCGCCTCAGGCGGCAGCTCAGAACCGGACTCCCGGGCCTGCTGCGCTCGCCGTTCGGCCGCTTCCTTCCGTTCGCTCGCCCGCTTCAACTGGCGGTCGTACACGTTGAACACAGCGCGCCGCCCGACGTAGCTTCCGATGCGCTGGACCAGCCCCGGCGCGCGCTCCCACTTTGGCGCCACCGCCGGGCCCGTCTCGCTGCAGAACCGGATCAGCGGCTTCATGGTTTCTTCCCACTGCAGTGAAGGCCGGGCCGCGCCAAGGTTCGCCCGGCACTGCGCCCGGAACGCGTCGTCATCCATCAGCTTCTCAATCGCCCGCGCGAGCGCCGGCGGGTCCTCTTCCGGTACCACCAGGCCCCACCCGTTCCGTTCCACCTCTTCCGCCAGCACATCGCCATGAGTGCAAATGAACGGCAGTTCGGCCCAGATCAGGTCCACGAACCGCGTGCGATGGCTGTAACGGGTCTCGAGGTTGTCGAAGTACGTACACACGGAGATGTCCGATTCCTGCACGTACCGCTTCGCAACTTCATGCGAAACCCACCCCTCTTCGAAGAACACCGTGCGGTCGAGCTGCCCATTCCGCCGCGCGATCGCCTTCGCGTCCTGGAAACGTAGGCCAACGCCGAGTTCCTTGAGCCCAGGGTACGCCGCGCCCAGGAAGAGCAGCTTGATGTCGTCTCGCCCGAGGATGTGGAGCGCCTCGAGCAGCGTGGCGGGGTCGTACCACTGGATGATCCCGCCGTTCCAGATGATGATCTTGTCGTCCTTTGCGAAACCTTCGCGCACCCCGCGGAGGATGGGCGGATGCTCCTCCGGGAGTTCCTTCCGGATCCCGTGCGGCGCCGAATCGATGTATCGCCGCAGCGAATCATCGTTGTCGTAAACGTTCGGCGAGATGAGGCCGAGCGAGACCATCATGCCGATGTAGCTATCCCGCTGACGTTCGTTACAGGTCAGCACGAAGTCCGCCATCGTCAGCTGCATGCCGAGCACGGTGCGTGTGCGGTTTACCCAGGCGCTGCGCTGGTGGCCCTGGTAGTGCTGCATTCCCACTTCCATCCACTCCATGGCGTACTGGCTGAACAGGTCCACCACGAAGCGCTTCCACGGGAAGAACGCCGCAACGTGCGGCGGCAGCATCGAGCTGATGATGATGTCGTGGCTCGCCACCAGCTGCATCACGTTGCGCAGGCTCCAGCGGACGACCGTGTATGCCCCGTCGTCTGGCTGGTCGAAGTCGGCGTTCGGCCCCGCCAACGTCACCTGCGCTCCGGGAACATTCTCGGCAAGCACGCGCGCCTGCGCGGTCGCGCGAATTCCCGGCGCCGACATGTGGCTACCCAAATACCCGCGCGCCAGGATCAAAATCCGCGGACCCATGAGCGCGCAATGTACGGAATCAAGGTCGAAGGGAGAAGGGAGGCCGTGCCGTAAGGAACTTCCACCGCTCCGGTCTTATCCTCATCGGAGGTTGGCCGCCGCATGTTCGAAGCCCTGAGAGTGTTCTTCGGTCCGAATCGCTACGAGCCCCGCTCGTGGCGGCGCGAGGCCATTCCCGCCGCGCTTACCGCGGCCATCCTGGTCGCGGCCGGCTGGCTCATCGTCGATGCCGTGGCCGGGCGCGAGTACCCGTATCGGCCTGGCCTGCTGTTCTGGGGCGCCGCGCTCCTTTGGCTCGGGGTCATGCGGACCCGCGCGATCCTGGCGCGACAGTTCGCGGCCCGGCCTGTTGGCGGCGCCGGTCTTCGCGCCCTGGCGACGCTGTCGAGCCGCGCGACCATTCTAGCCCTCACGTGGTTCCCGGGCCTCGCGGTCGGCTGGTATGCCATTGAGGCGGAGAACCGCCCCTCCACAAACTCGCAGGGAGTGGATGTCTGCTCCGTTTCGGCCGCTCAGTTCTGCGTGTCGGGCCCACGCGCCCTCATCCCGTGGGCGATCCTGCTGCTGGTTGTGGCGGCCTTCGCCACCTGGTTCTACATCCGAAGCTGGACCGGCGCGCGCCGCCGCGACCCCGAACCGGCCATCGACCCGCGTGAAGCCATGCTGGCCAACATCCGCGCCGTATTTCCAGAGGCGCGCATCGTTGAGCCCGCGCCCGCCAGCACCGAACCGGACAACCTCGTCGATGATCTCGCCCGCCTCGCCGCAATGCGTGACCGCGGCGACCTCACTGCCGACGAGTTCGAAGCTGCGAAGCGCCGCCTGCTCGGCGGATCCGAATGACCACATCGCCCCCGCCGCGTTCGGTGGTCGATGCCTTCGCGCCAGGTGCTGCGCCTGTCGCGCTCGATGGTGGTCAAAGTATGGCCTTTCGCGCCGGCGATGTGGTGCTCAAGCCCGCACCCACTGTCGCCGAAGCCGAGTGGTCGGCCGAAACGCTCGATTCGCTCCATGGTGATGGCTTCCGCGCGCCAAAGCCTGTGCGGACAGCTTCGGGCGAAGTCGTGGTCGAAGGGTGGTGCGCCTGGACCTACCTGGAGGGCGAGCCCGCTGGACGAAACGGCGGCCGCTGGCCCGAAACGCTCGCCGCCTCCGCGGCCTTCCACCAGGCTCTGGCCCACCTATCCAGGCCCCCATTTCTGGATGCGCGCACCGACCCATGGTCTATCGCCGACCGCATCGCGTTTGGCGATATGCCATTGCAGTGCTCCGCCGCCGTCCGCGAGATCGTCCATCCGCTGATCCCCTTGCTCGAACCCGTCCGTCTCGGATCCCAGGTCATCCACGGCGATTTCACCGCCAACGTCGTCTTCGCCGACGGGATGGCGCCCGGCGTCATCGACTTCACGCCCTACTGGCGTCCCGCGCTCTTCGCGAGAGCGATCGTGGCGGTTGATGCACTCAGCTGGGCCGGCCTCTCCAGCAACGAGGCGGCCGCCTTCTCAGGCGAGGCTGCCTTCCCCCAGATGTTCGCCCGGGCGGCCCTCCGCAGGCTCCTTGAATTCGACCAGCATCTCCGCCGCGGCCACGGCCGCGCGTCCGACCTCCCGGCCCATGCCCGCGCAGTCGAAGCCGCCGTCCAACTGCTCGCCAGGTAAAGAACTGCGAGAGAACCGCAAGGCCGGGCACCTACCGCCCGTGCCGGGCCTGTGGTTGGATAGAACCACGGCCTTGTGGGGGAGGTACGTCGGCTTTGGAATTCCTTGAAACAGCGGGAGCGGCGCTCTTTGTGTTTGCCATTCGCATCCTCGGGACGGGCGTCTCGACGATGCGCCTGCTGGTAATGGCGCGCGGACACGAGTGGCGCACGGCCGCACTCGGCTTCATCGAATCCGTCGTCTACGTCATCGCACTGGGCGCGGTCGTCCAGAACCTCACCGATATCCCGATCTTTCTCGCCTACTGTTTCGGGTTCTCGGCCGGCACGATCCTGGGCATGCGCGTCGAACGGCGCATGGTGGGCGGCTTCGCGTCGGTGCGCATCATTTCGCCGCGGAAAGCCTCGGAGGTCGCGCAGGCGCTCCGCGACTCGGGCTATGGCGCCACCCTGAGCTGGGGCGAGGGCCGCGACGGCACGGTTGGCGTTGTCCAGACTATCGTCCCGCGCAAGCGCTCCAAGGATGCCGTAGACAAGGTCCACGCCGTCGACCGTGAGGCGTTCCTCGTTGTGGATGAGGCCCGGGCAGTCATGCGCGGCTGGCTCAACACCTGACCCTTAGCCGAAGA
>CALFYR010000270.1 GCA_937954195.1 uncultured Dehalococcoidia bacterium | reverse complement strand
CCACCCGCTGCAGGTTGACCGCCCCGCCGCCGGCGTTCCGGTCCACGTCGTGCGGCGGCCGGTGGGAAACGAACAACTGCCAGAGGATGCCGCCGCTGTCCTTCGGGTGGATGTACGTCAGATACCACGCCCCATCGTCCACAATCCCACCGAACGGCTTCATGCCCAGCCGCTCAATCTCCGCGGCCGCCTCGTTGATATCGTGCACCTCAACCGTGATGTGGTGCAGGCCCGGCCCGTTCTGCGCCAGGAACTTGTTCACGAAGCTATCCGGCCGCGATGGCGAGATGATCTCGAACTCGATCTCCGTCCCGCGCACCTGCGAGACGCACCCGTCGAAATCCGAATCCTTCCCTGCCTCCCAGCTGTGCAGAAACTTGAATCCGAGCAGCCGCTCGAGCTTCTCCGCCTGGGGCTTCCATTCGGGCGCGCCCATGCTGATGTGGTCTACTCGCTTAACAGGTAGCAAATTCGGGCTCCGGGGATGAAGAGTGCCGGTATGGTACGTTTGCCTCGAACGTGACCGCAACGACACGCCTCCGTAGCGCTACCCTCCTCGTGAACCCCGCCGCCCGCGGTGTGGGCAAGGACTTCGACGCCGCTCGCATCGTCCGCTACCTCCAGAAGCGGGATCTGCCCACCGAACTGGTCATCCCATCTTCGGCGGCTGAGGCGACTCGCGAGGCGAGCGCTGCGGCCGAACGTGGCGATAGCATCCTCTTCGTCGTCGGTGGCGATGGCTCCGTCCGCGACGCCGCCCTGGGCCTGGCGGGGAGCGAAACGGCGCTGGCCGCTGTGCCCTCGGGCACGGTCAACATCTGGGCTCGCGAAGCCGGCATCCCGCGGGGGCTTCGCAAGTCCATCGACGCCCACCTCGAAGGACAGTCCGTCCACATGGATCTCGGCCGCGCCGGTGACCACTGCTTCTTGCTCATGGCGGGCGTCGGTTGGGACGCTAAGGTCGCCAGCCAGGTCAACCACGGCCTGAAGAAACGCATCGGCGACATCGCCTACATGCTCCAGGCCGCCGTGGCCGCGCCCCGACTGCGCCCAACCCCCGTGCGCTGGGTGACCCCGGACTCCGAAGTCGAAGAAGAACTCGCATGGATGGTTCTCGGCAATACCCGGCTCTACGGCGGCAAGATTCATATCACCGGAGACGCCGTGATCGATGACGGGCTCCTCGATGTTGTTGCCCTCTGCCCCCACTCTCTCCCCGAAACCCTGCGTGTCGCCGGGAAGCTCGCCATCGGCAAGCGCGATGACGCCCGCATGCTCACCTTTCGCACCCCGCAACTGCACATCCAGACCGCCGGCATCCCCGTGCAACTCGACGGCGACCCGGTCGGCGAGACACCCATGTCCTTCTCCGTCGACCCCGGCGCGCT
>CALFYR010000269.1 GCA_937954195.1 uncultured Dehalococcoidia bacterium | reverse complement strand
GTGCGGGATCGCCGCGCGGATGCAGGGCGCAGCTACGGGCGGGAACTCCTGATCGCAACTGGTGTGGCAGTGGTGTTCCTTGCCTGGGCCGCCTGGGCATTCGTGTTCGTCTAGGAGCGACAACAATGGTTTATCCCGGCGGCAACCCGTTCAACCAGCCCGATGGAAACAACCTCTACTCCTCGGAATACGCCGAGGCCGAAGTGCGGCAACGCCGGGCGCTAAGGGGCATGAGCCACGGCTGGGAGCTGCTCCTGGCCACGGCCGTCGCACTCGTCTTCGTCGGCTGGGTGGTCTGGGCGTTCGCGTTCTAACAGCGCCGGTATACTCCGCCGCATGAGCCTTCCCCGAATCGTGGTGACGATGGGCGACCCTTCCGGCATCGGCCCGGAGGTGGTCGCGAAAGCGCTAGCGCGGCCCGAGGTTGCCGGGCTCGCGAGCATTGCCGTGGTGGGTGATGCCGCCGAACTGGCGCGCTGGCGAGAACGAGTGGGCGGACCGGAGCCACGGGTCATTGAACTCCCGGAGGCGCCGTCCGGCACGTTCCCGGCCGGCGAGCTCAGCGTGGAATCCGCCCGGGCAGCCCATATGTGGATTGAGCACGCCGCACGCATGTGCCTCGCCGGCGAAGCAGACGCGATGGTGACCGCGCCCGTGAACAAGGAAGCGTTCCAGGCGGCGGGCATCACCGACACGGGCCACCAGGAGGTGCTCGCGCGACTGAGCGGCGCTGGTTACGTGGCGACTCTGCTCGCTTCGGGGACGCTGCGTTGTATGCACCTGAGCACCCACAAGTCGCTGGCCGAAGCCTGCCGGTATGTCACGCGCGCCAATGTGCTTCGGGCTATCGAACTCACCCACGACCACTTCGAACGATGGGGCATGCCGAAGCCGCGCATCGCCGTGGCGGCGCTCAACCCCCACGCGAGCGACAACGGGCTCATCGGGCGGGAGGAGCTCGACGAGATCGCACCCGCCATCGCCGATGCGCGCGGAAAGGGCATCGACGCCACGGGGCCGCACCCGGCGGATTCCGTGTTCAACCAGGCTATCGCCGGCAAGTTCGACGTCGTGGTGGTGATGTACCACGACCAGGGGCACATCGCGATCAAGGTGCACGGTTTCGCGGAGAGCATCAGCGTGAACCTTGGCCTGCCGTTCATCCGGACCTCCGTGGACCACGGGACGGCCTTCGACATCGCCGGGAAGGGCGTCGCGGACGAGACGAGCATGGTGGAGGCGATCCGGCTGGCGGCCAACCTTGCGACGGGCCGGGGGTTGTAGGGCCGAATGTGTTGGTTGTGGCCGCGGTGCCCTACGTAGTACCCTACATATGGAAGGTAGGTGCTCGCCGTGGAGATGAAGAAGACCAGCGTGTATCTGAGCGACGAAGATCGCGAGCGCCTTGCCCGGCTGGCCGAGCGGAAAGGGAAATCCCAAGCGTGGGTGCTGCGGGAAGCGCTGCTCGCGTATGACGCGAGCGAGCCGGACAAGAATTTCGCGATCTTCGACGCGTGGAAGTACGCCGACCCCAACATGCCGGCTGCTCCGACTGACCCCCAGGAGTACTCCGACTGGGTTAAACGAAGTATCCGGGAGGGGATGGCGGCCGACCTGCAGCAGCAGCTGGATGAATCGCGCAATTGGTCCACATGAGGCTGATCGTCGATGCCACTCCACTGGTTGCCCAGGCAGAACGCGACCACCCCCTGCGCCTCCAGGCCCAACGGGCACTGGTTACCGAGCCCGTCCTCCCGGTACTCTCGCCGCTGACTGTTGCTGAGGTTGACTACTTCTTGCAGAAGATTGGCGGCCCTCACGGAAACGGCGGGTTCCTTAGCGACCTTGCGGCCGGCAGGTACGAAATCGGGCACATCACGTCCAACGACTTCGCTCAAATAGAAGTGCTCAACGACAAGTATCGCGATCTCAGCGTCGGGATAGCCGATCTCTCGATCGTCGTCCTCGCCGCGCGGTACAACACGACCCGCATCCTCACCTTCGACCAGCGGCATTTCCGGCTGATTCAGCCCCTTCAGGGCGGCGCCTTCACGCTCCTGCCGTTCGATGAGCCGCCCGCCTGATCTCTGGTACAATCCCTCCGTGTTTCGATACAACACCCC
Organism: uncultured Dehalococcoidia bacterium; assembly: GCA_937954195.1. Classification (GTDB taxonomy): domain Bacteria; phylum Chloroflexota; class Dehalococcoidia; order Tepidiformales; family Tepidiformaceae; genus Amarobacter. The sequence goes on along the minus strand of CALFYR010000269.1, from coordinate 2,477 downwards.
GGTGATACCAACCCCGCGTCAATCACGCGGGGCTGCCATTTAGGCGATTCCTTTCCCGCCGCACTTCCCCGTTTGCCATAACGCCCTACTCTCGTTGATGGAAAGGATCCTGTCCCCATGGCTACCGACCGCGTCCAGCTCTACGACACTACCCTCCGCGATGGCTCGCAGATGGAGGGGATCTCGCTTTCGGTCGAGGACAAGATCCGGATTACGAAGAAGCTGGACGAGCTGGGCCTGGAGTGGATTGAGGGCGGGTTCCCGGGTTCGAACCCGAAGGACGCCGAGTACTTCCGCCGGCTGAAGGAGACGCAACTGCGGAACGCGAAGGTGAGCGCCTTCGGGGGCACGCGGAAGCCGAACATCACGTGCGAGACCGACGCCAACATCCAGAGCCTGGTGGCCGCCGAGACGCCGGGCATCACGCTCGTCGGAAAGGCGAGCATGTACCAGGTGCGAGAAATCCTGGAGACCAGCGCCGAAGAGAACCTGGCGATGATTGCGGACACGGTTTCGTACTTCAAGCGGCTCGGAAAGACCGTGTTCTTCGACGCTGAGCACTTCTTCGATGGGTTCTTCGACAACCCGGACTACTCGCTCCAGTGCCTGGCAACCGCTGCCCGGGCCGGCGCTGACGCGCTCGTGCTCTGCGATACGAATGGCGGCATGACGACGAAGTCGATGCTTCAGGCGATTGAATCGGTGCAGCAGCGCGTGAACGATGCGCGGCTGGGCATCCACCTGCACAACGACGCGGGCCTGGCGGTCGCGAACTCGCTGCACGCGGTGGAGGCCGGGGTCTGGCAGGTACAGGGCTGCGTGAATGGCTACGGCGAACGCTGTGGCAACGCCGACATCCTCACCATCCTCGCGAACCTCAAGATCAAGATGGGCATCGAGGTGGTGGAAGACGAGCAGCTGGCCAGGCTGACCGAGGTCTCGAACTACGTCTCGGAGCTGGCGAACATGGTGCCAAACCCGGGTGCCCCGTACGTCGGGGCGTCGGCCTTCGCGCACAAGGCCGGCTACCACGTCGCCGGGATCATGAAGGACGAGCGCGCCTACCAGCACATCGACCCCGCGTTGGTGGGAAATGCGTCGCGAGTCCTGGTGTCGGAGCTTTCGGGCCAGCGCAACCTGTTGATGAAGCTGCAGGAGCTCGGCATCGATTTCCCGCTTTCGCAGGAGGAGATCAAGCGCCTGCTGGAAGTGGTGAAGGAACGGGAATCGCAGGGCTACCAGTACGAAGGCGCCGAGGCGAGCTTCGAGATGCTCGTCCGCCGCAGCCTGCCCGGTTACAAGGCGCCGTTCGAACTGGAGGACTTCGTCATCGTCGAGCGTCGGCGACGGTTGCATAGCGGCGGAGAGCAGGGCGAAATGCTGGCCGAGGCGATGGTGAAGGTGACCATCGACGGGAAGCTGATGCATACGGCCCACGAAGGCAACGGCCCGGTCAATGCGCTCGATGGCGCCACACGAAAGGCGCTCCTCGAAGACTTCCCGCAGCTCGAGAACGTGAAGCTGGTCGACTACAAGGTCCGCATCCTGGACAGCCAATCGGCGACTGGCGCGCGGGTGCGGGTGCTCATCGAGAGCACCGATGGGAACCGCTACTGGACCACGGTCGGTTCTTCGACCGACATCATTGAGGCGAGCTGGCTGGCGCTGGCCGATGCCCTCGAATACGCGTTGAACGTGGAGCGCTAGCGGGGACATGTTGCGGACGACGTCGCGGCGAAGAAATGGAAGGGACTCACACGAGCCCCCACGCCTGAACCGCATCCTTTCGCTGCTGACGGACGACGAACGGAAACGGATGGGCGATGCCGGAAACGTCGTCGAACTCCGGGCCGGCGACGTCCTGCACGATGTGGGTGACGAGATCCGCTCGGTCTACTTCCCGTTCGGTGGGGTGATTTCCATCCTGGGAGTGTTGAGCACCGGCGAGGCCATCGAAGCCGCAACGGTCGGCCGCGAGGGGATGGCGGGCCTGCCCGTCTTCCTCGGCTCGAAGGTGGCGACGACGAGGACGGCCGTGCAGGTTGGCGGGCTCGCCCTGGCTCTCGAGGCCGCGACCTTCCGTTCGGAGTTGCAGACAACGAATGGCCGGCTCGCGGTGGCCATGGCCCGCTACGCCGAGATCATGTTCTTCGGGGCTGCGCAGGGGATCGCCTGTAACCGGGTCCATCCGCTTTCGGCGCGGTTGGCGCGTGCCATCCTTACCTGGCACGACCGCATGGGCTCCGAAGTGCTCCCGGTCACGCAGGATGCGCTCGCCGAAGCACTTGGCGTCCGCCGGGCTGGCGTCACGAATGCGATCACAGAATTCGTCCGCGCGGGGGTGCTTCGGCGCGGCCGCGGGAAGCTCTACCTGACGGATCGGAAAGGCCTGGAAGCGCTGGCGTGCGAATGCTACGAACTCCTGGCTGAGGCGTATCGCAGGCCCATCGGCTAGGCCCGGTCGCGGCCTGATCCAC
>CALFYR010000268.1 GCA_937954195.1 uncultured Dehalococcoidia bacterium | reverse complement strand
GGCGAAATCGGCACCATCATCGTCTTGAAACCGAGCGCCTTGATTTCCGCGATGGCGTCGCGCGCCTGTTCCGGCGCCCACCAGTTCATGATCGCCACGCCGTGTAATCGGCCCGGCGCCTGCGCGGTGAACTCCGCCAGCGCCTCGTTGTAGGCGCGGGCGCACCACTCCTTCTCCTGCAGGTCCTCCAGGAACAGCAGGTTGAAGAACTTCTGCGGGAAGATGATCTCCTGCTGCACGCCCTCTGCATCCAGGTCCTTCAGCCGCGCCTCCATATCGTTAAAGCCCGGCACGCATTCGAACGCGCACGAAGCCGCGGCCGCTCCCGGTGGCGTTATCCGCTTTCCGCCAAGCTCCATCTCCCAGCCGCCGTTTTCGAAGAACACGCGAGGCGCGCGGTCCTTCAGGTGCTCCGGGAAGCGTTCGACCCAGATGTCGCCTTCCAGCCAGTGGCTATCCGCCGAGATGATCGCCGTGCCGGCCGGAGGACTCCAGCCCTCGGCCTGCGCCGTCCGGTAGCGTGCATCGCCAATCCCGGCAATTTCGGGAATTTCCAGCACCGGGCTCGCTTCAACCATGGCACCCCTCCGGCGACCCAATAGGCCACATCGATACCTCCGATGTACGCCGCCCGGCACCGCCTGTCAACATTCGACACGCCGTCAGTACGCCGCCTTCGGCAGGCGCACACGTCCGAGCTCGAATTCATGGAGGGGCGCCGCCGATCCAAATCCCCTCTCCCGTCGCGGGAGAGGGGGCAGGGGGTGAGGGCCTACAGCCGCTCCAGCACCACCACCGGGATCTTCCGTGTCGTTTTCTGCGCGTAGTCGTTGAACGCCGGCATTTCCGCCGCCTGCTGCGCGTAGAGCCGGTCCCGCTCGGCGCCTTCCGCCACGCTCGCCTTCGCCTCGAACTTTTCGGTCCCAACCTCGATGGTCGCCTCGGGGTTCGCGACCAGGTTCAGGTACCAGGCGGGATGCTTCGGCGCGCCCCCCATGCTCGCGATGATGACCAGCCGGTCGCCGTCTTTGCTGTATACCAGCGGCGTGGTGCGCTGCTCGCCGCTCTTCGCGCCGGTGGTGGTCAGGAGCAGCAGCGGGCGCCCCTTGAACGGCCCGAACGTCTCGCCGCCGTTCGCCCGGAACTCCTCGATGATCTTCAGGTTGAAGTCTGTCTGTGGCATGTCGCTTCCCGCCTTCGTGTGGTGCGAACCAGCTTGCACTTTTCGCTCGAACCTTTCACCTTTCGCCTCTCATGAACTTCGATACCGTCCACGAACGCCGCGGCACCGACTCCAACAAGTGGTCCCGCTTCGGCCCCGACGTCATCCCAATGCCCGTGGCCGATATGGATTTCCTCTCGGCGCCGCCCATCCATGAAGCGCTGAGCAAGCGCGTGGACCACGGCTTCTATGGTTACGCCAACATCACTGCCGAAATCCAGGAAGTCTTCGCCGCCCGCCTCAAACGCCGCTACGGCTGGACAGTCGCCCCGGAAGC
>CALFYR010000267.1 GCA_937954195.1 uncultured Dehalococcoidia bacterium | reverse complement strand
ATGGCTGCGGACGCGCTCGTCGCGCTGGGCCGGCCTGACGCCGTCGTCGCCTGGGCCGAACGGTACCGTACGCGCCTCGACGACGCGGAATCGCCCACCTGGCCGATTGTGGAGGCGGAGTGGCGCGAGGCGCTGGGCGACCCGGCGCGCATGGCCGACTGGGTAGCCTTCTTCGAACGGGAGATTGCCGACGAGACATGGCCGAGCGTGCTGCGGGAATGGGTGCCTCGGTTGGCGCCGGGTTTCCTTGCGAGCGGCACGCACGGGATGCTGCGGACAGCCCACGCAGTGCGTGCGCTGGATGCGGACGATTCGGCGCTGCGACGAGCGGAGCTGGCCCGGGGGCTAGCGTTGTGGGCTGCCCGCTACGCGGCGCTGCCCGCACTGCCGTACTCGGGGCCGGCGTTCGAGGTAGTCGAGGCTATCGAAAGGGTGCCCGTGGTCCCGAAAGCAGAGCGGCAGGCGCGAGGCTTCCTCACCGATACGGTGTTGCAGCTCGCGGACCGGCCGGAGTTCGCACCGGCAATCGGGCTGCTCTCGCTGGACGGACCGATTGGACCGCAGATTTCGAAGTTCACGCGGGTGTTCGCGCAGGTGTACCTCGAGAACGCGCGGACACCAATCCCGTTTGTCCATAGCGTGACCGCGCCGAGCGCGATCCGGATGCTTGAGCCGCACATCGGCGAGGAGTCCGCGCGCGAGCTGTTGCGGTACGCGTGGCAGGCGGCAGCCGGGTTCCTCGCCGTGTATTCGAACCCGGGCGGGCCTGTGGCTGCGCCCGAGCCGGCGGCGATTGCGGACCTTCCGGACCGGGCGATTGCTTCGGGCGACGAGCACGCGATTAAGTTCACGGAGGCGTGCCTGCGTGAGTATGCGATTTCGGGGGATGAGGTGTTCGTGGTGGCCGCGACGGATGTGGGCAGCAGGCTGCGGGCGCGGAGCTGACGCGGGACGTCCGTGCCACTCGGTGCGGCCCACTGGGCCGCGGCTACAGCACTTCGTCCGGGATGGAACCGGCGGGCGCCATCCGTTCGGTGCCGCCCCAGCGGACGCGGCGGAAGTGCTCGCCATACTCGAAGCCGTACTTCTTGCCGATGGCGGCCGCGGTGCGGCGGACGCGGGTGTCGATGAATTCGCGGTAGTTGTGCGGGTCGAGCGAGGTGACTTCGGGGACGTCGTAGGGGGCGGATTCGATGGCGATCTGGACGTCGCGGAGGGTGAGCACCATCTGGCTGTCGTAGCAGTAGAGTGCTTCGACCTTGCGCTTGATGGCCTCGCCGGTGATATCGACGGACTTGTTGACGTCGATCGGGCTCTTCGCGAAGAAGTACGTTTCGGGCACGAAGAACGGTTCGAGGCCGGCCTGCAACTGCTCCGGGTAGTACAGGGGGAAGTGGGAGAAGCTGGTGGCCTCCATCGCCGCCCAGCTGACCGCGCGGTGATCCGGGTGGCCTTCGTAGGGCGCCCAGGGGTCGAAGGTGAAGACGATATCCGGCCGGTGGCGGCGGATGGCCTCCATGAACTGGCCGCGCAGGGTGGTGTGCGGCGTATCGCAGAGAAAGCCATCGGGGTAATCGAGGCAGGCGACGGACTTGAGGCCCAGCACCTTCGCGGCGTCCTGGGCTTCTTGCAGGCGGAGGCCGAACATCTGCTCGGCGGTGAGTTCGAAGGTGCCGCGGGCGTTGTCGGTTGCCATGAGGAGATGGACATCCCAGCCGGCCATGCAGAGTTTCGCGATGGCTCCGCCCGCGAAGAATTCCATGTCGTCGCCGTGGGCGGTAAGGACGAGTGCGGTGGGCATGAGGAGGACCTTACTTTGGGTTTCGGATTGCGGATTTTGGATTCCCACCCACTGGGGCGCTACCAGCCGTTGCCGAAACGGTCGCGGTGGGCGATTTCGGAGACGGGGCGGCGCTTGTTCTTGCCGAATTTCACGGCGGGCCAGCCCATTGGGATGATGGCGT
>CALFYR010000266.1 GCA_937954195.1 uncultured Dehalococcoidia bacterium | reverse complement strand
CGGCCGCGAACGGCGCCGACGGTCTGCCGGACAGATAGGTGGCGAGGTCCACCGCCCGATACTCCGGAACGAAGATATCGCGGGCCACAGTGTCGGTGCTTCCCGTGCCGCGAAGCCCCACCGAGTGCCATGTATCGAGTATCTCCAGATCGCTCGTCGGTACGAGGAGGACCAGGACGGCGCCGCCCTCCGCCTTGGCGCCGGCCATCATCCAGCTCGTCGCGTGCACTCCGCTCGCAAAGCCCCAACGCCCAGTCAATCGCCAACCGCCATGCACGGGTTCCGCCTTGCCGCTCGGCACGCCCTGCGATGCGATGAACGCGTCGGGGTCTGCCAGGCACACCTCGTCCTGCGCCTCTACCCCAAACATCGTCAGCGTCATCGCCTGCGAAAGCCACGATGCGGCGCACCACCCGGTCGATGCGCAACCGCGGCCTAACTCCCGCACCACATGTGCGAACGTCCGGTAGTCCTGCTCGTATCCGCCGTAGTGTGCCGGCCGCAACGTCCGAATCAGCCCGGAGCGCCGGATTTCGGCCACGCTTTCGTCGGGAATCCGACGCAAACGGTCGGCTTCAGCGCCGCGCTCCCGCAAGGCCGGGACCATCTCGGAGGCTTTGTTCACAATCGCTTCGGCGCGGTCCGCTGGTGCTATAGCCATATGCTAACCACCGCATTACGGAATGCAGGCGGCGAGCCTAGCACATCCCAAATGCCGGTGGCCACACCCTGAAACCCGAAGAGGGGCGCCGCGCCCCCGTGGCGCCCTCAATTCGGTCTCGATCAGGCCGGGCTACACCACCCCGGCAAGCTCACGCTGCGGGCTCAGCCGCCGCGTCCACGTGACAAGGTTCTCCAGCAGCTCAGCGATCAGCTTGCGGCTCATGTCGTCCGTCAGGTCACCAAGGTCATCGAACCGCTCCGCCGCCATCGGGATGGTCACCTCGGGCTGGTTCACCGCCAGCATGTTCAAGAACACGAACATCTGCCGCAGGTGGTATTGCGCCCGCGCCGAACCAAACATGCCCGTCGAAGCGCCCATGATGGCAGCCGGCTTCCCGTCCCACGCGTTGTCGCCGTACGGACGCGAAGCCCAGTCGATGGCGTTCTTCAGCACGCCGGGCACCGAATAGTTGTACTCCGGCGTCACGAACAGGATGGCGTCCGCCTCCCGGATCTGCCGCTTCAGTTCGCGCACCGCCGCCGGCGGGTCGTTCTCAAGGTCCTGGTTGAACGCCGGGATAGCCCCAAGCTCCGTAAACATCTCGATGCGCGCGCCCGGCGGACACAGCTCCTGCGCCGCCCGCAGCGTCGCCGTGTTGTAGGAGCCCTCGCGCAGGCTCCCGGAAATACCGAGGATCGTCAGTTCGCGTTCCATCTCGTGGCTCCTTTCGTGCTGGTGTCCCACCACCGTCGCACTCGGGCCATCACGGCAGGATCAAACGCCCCGCCACGGACCTTGCAGAGCCATCACGCCTCGCCGGCCGCCGCCTGCGCTTCGTACGCCGCGAGCATGTCGCCACCCATCCGCGGCAGGTTCGCGGGCTGCTGGCTCGCGTGAATCCCGGTCGCTACCTGCGCCCACAGGTCCACCACCGCCTCCAGCTGCTCCCGGTGGAACAGCGAATACGCCGTCCCCAGCTCGAAGATCGCCTTCCCAAGGTCGTCCTCTTCCGCCGAACCGTCCTTCGTCGCGTTCCACGCCACCGTCGTCGCCAGGTGGTCCCACGGCCATGCCAGCACCGTGTTCTTCCGGTCCGCCAGGCTCGCCTTAAACCCATCGGCAGTCCGCCGCGAAAGCACCGCCGCTTCGCGCTGCACGCCCAGGTCGTGCGGCATGCCCCGGAATACCTCGGGCCGCGCCAGCACCGCCCCACACAGCAACGAACCCGCGTTCGCGCACACGCGCTCCAGCTCCGAGAACGGCAACTCCGTCGTCGATTGCCCCCGGGTGAACTGTCGAATCAACCATGCCGCGAACCCAACCGGCCGCGGGTCCGGCGCTGCCACCGGCTCGTCCTTCTTTCGAAACAACCTCACGCTCACATCATCGGAGCCTCCGCCCCCGCGCGACACCCTGCAGAACCCCAACTCAGAGGCGCGCACGCCAGTAAGCGCTACACCGCCGGCGCCACCACGAGACCTCACCGCCAACGTCAGATCAGAGGCGCGCGCGTCAGCAAGCGCGTGACACGCACCCCCAAACCACACCGCACATCCCCCACCAACCCGCCGACGCAACTCGCAACTCGCAACTCGCAACTGCGCTACACTCCCCACCCAGAGGTGAAGGAAATGAAGGTACGCGAACGCTCCAGCCTCCGGTCCGTCGCGGCGTAAGGGCCGCGGGACACAGGCGCCACAACCACGCGCCACTCCCACCGCCGGGCTTCCCGGCCGTTTCCCGTACCCTTCCGCCCGAACGCTCCCACCGCTGATTGCCCCTGCCGCCCGCGCGAGTAGCATCCGCGCGCCGGTTCCACTTCAGGAGCACCTCGCTTGCGTTCGCGTTTCCTCACCGGCCTCTGGGCCAACCCCGATTTCCTCCGCCTCTGGGCGGGCGAAACCACGTCCGTCTTCGGCTCCCTCATCGGCGGGATAGCCCTCCAGTTCACCGCCATCCTCTGGCTCGATGCCACTGCCGGCGAAATCGCCATGCTCGCCGCCGCCCAGCTCGTGCCGGCCTTCGCCTTCAGCCTCGTCGCAGGCGTCTGGGTCGACCGCCTGCCCCGTCGGCCCATCATGATCGCCGCCGATATTGGCCGCGCCGCCGCCCTCTTCAGCGTCCCCATCGCCGCCGTCTTCGATGTCCTCACTATCTGGCAACTCATCGCCGTCGGCGCCGCCACCGCCACGTGCTCGGTCTTCTTCAGCAGCGCCTACCGGGCCTACCTGCCAACCCTCGTCCCCAAACAGGACCTCATCGAAGGCAACGCAAAGCTCCACGGCACCGCCTCCGTGGTCGAAGTCATGAGCTTCAGCGTCAGCGGCTGGCTCGTGCAGGCCCTCAAGGCCCCCGGCGCGGTCGCCGTCGATGCCGCCTCCTTCGTCGTCTCAGCCTTCGCCATCTGGCGCATCAAGACCCCGGAACCCCCGCCGCCAGGCGTCACCGAACGCTCCAGCTTCCTCACCGAAGCCCGCGAAGGCTTCTCCTACGTCATGCGCGATCGCTACCTCCGGCCGCTGGCCATCTCCATGGCTATTCAGTCCATGGCCGATCGCGTCCTCACCGTCGTCTACTTGCTCTACCTCAGCGAACAGGTCGGCTTCTCGCCCGGCATCCTCGGCATGATCTTCGCGGTTGGCGGCGTCACGTCCGTCTTCGGCGCGTGGCTCGCGAACCGGGGCACGCTCTTCTTCGGCGCCGTCGGGCCAACCATCGCCATCTCCGCCTTCATGCGCGCCGGCGGCACCCTCTTCATGCCGCTCGCCGCCGATACCGGCTGGCTCGGCATCTCACTCCTCATCGCCAACCAGGTCTTCGTCGACCCCTTCTGGACGCTCTTCGAAATCCACGAAGTCAGCATGCGCCAGTCCGTCGCCCCCGAACGCATGCAGGGCCGGCTCTTCGCCAACTTCCATGTGCTCGAATTCGGGTTCGCCCTCGTCGGCACGGCAGTCGCGGGCGGCCTCGGTGCGGTCCTCGGCTTCCGCGAAACCCTCTTCATCGCCGTCGGGCTCATGTTCGTCTCCGCCGCCGTCCTCGCCCTCTCGCCCATCGCCCGCATCGGCAAACTCCCCGCCGAACCAACCCCCGTCACGTGA
>CALFYR010000265.1 GCA_937954195.1 uncultured Dehalococcoidia bacterium | reverse complement strand
GCGGGCCGATCTCGCCCGCTTCATTGCCTCGTGTGCTGATCGCCTCATGGGCGGACGCATCGACGAACTGTCCGAGGCCGGTCCGATCGCGGTAGAGCAACGCCGCAAGCAGGCCCTGCACGGCGTAGTGGCACGAAGTGTTGTACCCCTGGTCTCCGTGGCCGCGAATGGGCGGCGCGTCCGGGGCATCGACCTCGTCGTAACCGTTCATCATCATTGGACCGCCCAGCGCCAACGAGATCATGTCCGTCGATTGGAAGTGCGCCCACGGGCCATCCTCGCCGAACGGCGTTATCGCCAGCCACAAGAGTTCGCCGTGCCCACTTACGAGCTGCGAATACCCGATACCCATGTCATCGAGCATCCGCGGCGGCCGGTCATCGATGACCACGTCCGCACCCGCAACGAGCTTCCGCCACGCGTCCTTGCCGGCGTCGGTGTCCAGGTCCAGCACGACCGACCGCTTGTTCGTGTTGTGGTACCAGAAGTTCAACGAGCGATCCGGCCCGGGTTGGTCATCGACGAAGGGGCCGATTGCCCGCGCAGTGGACCCGCCGGGCGGCTCGACCTTGATGACGTCGGCGCCCATATCGGCCAGCAACTTGCCGGCCAGTTGGCCGGGCGCATCGCACAGCTCGATCACCCGCAGCCCCGCGAGCGGCCCGCTCATCGACCGTCCTCACCCGCAACGAGCAACTCGTAGCTCGCAACTTCCGCCCTCACATGAACACCCCCATCTCCTCGTACTCCGCGAACTCTTCTGAGGTCATCCCGAGCAAGTCGCACATCACTTCGAGGGTGTGCTCGCCGATGAGCGGCGAAGCCGTCCGGTTCTGCCCCGGCGTATACGAAAGCCGCGGCGTTATCCCGTCGAACTCCGACTGCTCGCCCATTTCGGCGTGCGGCATCGTCGTCCACCAATCGCGCGCTTTGAGCTGCTCATCCGATTCGAAGCGGTCGCCGGGCTTCTGACAGACACCCGCCGGGACCCCTGCGGCCTGAAGCGTCATCATCACGGCATAGTCCTCACGGTTTGCCGTCCAGGCGTCGATCCGCTCATCGAGTTCGTCCTGGTGTTCGAGCCGCCCGGCCAGCGTCGCGAACTTCGCGTCGACCGCCCAGGCTGGTTCGCCCATCGCCCGGACCATCGCCTGCCATTCGGCATCGTTCCGGACTGCGATCGCGACCCAGCGGTCCTCGCCCTTGCAGTGGTAGGTGTTGTGCGGCGCCATCGCGGGCTCCCACGCGCGGTTGCCCGGCGGCATGCCCTCCCGCCGCCAGCTGCGGCCGTTGACCGTGTAGTCCAGCACGGCCGGCCCGGTGAGGATCATCCCCGCCTCTACCTGCGAAATATCGATGTGCTGACCTTCTCCCGTCTTATTGCGGTGGTGGAGCGCCATCATGATCGCGATGGCGCCGTAGTAGCCCGCGGTGTGGTCCATGAACGAATAGCCCCAGCCGGCGGGTGGCTTCCCCGGTAGCCCCGACATCAGCGTCAGCCCGCTGAGCGCCTGCGCTGTCGGGCCCCACGTGGTGAAGTGCTTATCGCGGCCACTGTGCCCGAAGCCGCTAATCGAGCAGTAAATGATGCCCGGGTTGATCGCCTTCTGCTGCTCGTACCCGAGCTCCCACGATTCGAGCACACCGCTCGAGAAGTTCTCGATGACCACGTCGCTGACCGCGATCATCTTGTGCAGGAGCTCCATGCCGAGGGGGTGGCGGACGTTCAGGAGCACGCTCTTCTTGTTCCGGTTGAAGTAATTGAAGAACCCGCTGTTGTTGAGCGTCGTCCGCTCGCCATTGATGGGCCGCCCCACGCGGATCGGGTCCACCGACTGCTGGTGTTCGACCCGGATAACCTCGGCGCCGAAATCGGCGAGCACGCGTGTCGCGGTCGGTCCCGCGATGATCCACGTCAGGTCGCACACGCGGATGCCACTCAGAGGCAAGTCAGCCATGGGGCGCGATTCTACTCGCCGCGGACGGGAGCGCATCTCGTGCCTGATCCCTGCCTCCTTCCTGTACCATCCCGCCCACAACCACTAACCGGAGCAATCCATGCCCGAACCAGGCGTCCTCGAATCCGACTTCTTCCAGGTCATCGGCACCCAGCGCGCGATGCGCCGGCTCAAGCCGGACCCCGTGCCGGAAGAGCACATCAAGAAGATCATCTGGGCCGCGACGCGCGCACCCAGCGGCGGCAACCGCCAGGGTTGGCGCTGGCTTGTCATCACCGATCCGGAATCGAAGAAGAAGATCCAGGAGTGGTACAACGAAGGCTGGTCCAGGATGACCGCCAGCGGCTACGGCGCCGGGGCTGGCCTGCCCGAGGAAGAGCGCCTCAGCAACGAGCGCGTGATGAAGAGCGCCACCTACCTCGCCGAACACATGCACGAAGTGCCCGTGCTCATCCTCGCCTGCTCGCTCACAGGCAACGGCGACATCGTCTCCGGCTCCAGCATCTACCCCGCGGTCCAGAACCTGATGCTCGCGGCCCGGGCGCTGGGCCTCGGCACCGCCCTCACGACGGTCCATCGCGGCCGCCAGAAGGAGATCCGCGAACTCCTCGGCATCCCGGAGTCGGTGGAGACGGCTGCGCTCATCCCCGTCGGCTGGCCGAAGGGCAAGTTCGGCAGCGGCTTCCGCAAGCCGGTCGAGGATGTGACCTACTGGGACAAGTGGGGCGCGAAGAAGGCATGAGCAATGGTGGATAGGCATGAGCACCCGGCTCGCCGTGAGCATTACCTACTGCGTGCGCTGCAACTTCCTGCCGCGTGCCCTGTGGACTGCCCACGAGCTGCTTCACACCTACGCCGACCACATCGACGACCTCCGGCTGGTACCGCGTGGAGGCGGGTTGTTCGAGGTAGTGGTGAACGGGGGGGTGGTGTTTTCGAATAAGGAAGCCGGCCGCTACCCGGAAATCCGCGAACTGAAGGAAGCCATCAACCCGTTCCTCGAAGCCGATGAGGTCGCGACGCTGAAACGGCACCCGGGGCGGAACTGATCGCCAGTCAGGGCCTGATACCGCGGTTTGCTATGCTCTTTGGAATGAAGGTCGGCTCGCTTTCAATCGACGGCAAAGCGCTAAAGGCTGCCTGCGAACGATGGGGCATCGCGGAGCTTGCGGCTTTCGGCTCCGTCATCCGCGATGACTTCCGCCCTGAGAGCGATGTCGACCTGCTCGTGACGTTCCGCGACCCTCGCCGATGGCGGTTCCGCGACCTTCTAGCAATGGAAGCTGAACTGACGGAAATATTCGGCCACCGCGTAGAGCTGGTGGAGATTGACGCGGTCGCGGAGAATCCAAACCCAATAACGAGGCGACGCATCTTCGGTTCCGCGGTCACGCTCCATGTGGCCTGAAACGGACGAACCATTCGTCCATATTGAGCTTGCCGCCCGCCGCATCATCGAAGTTCTCCACGGCGTGGAGGAAGACGAGTTCCGAAGTGACTGGAAGCTCCAGGCGGTCGTGGAACGACTGCTCGAAGTCCTCGGCGAGGCCGCGAGGCGAGTCCCGGAGGATGCACGGCGAGACCATCCTGGGATCGCGTGGGCCGAAGTTGTGGGACTCCGCAACGTCATCGCACACGCCTACCACCGGGTCTCGCTTCTTCGGATCTGGTACATCTGTACCGAGGACGTCCCGGCGCTTCACGCATATGTGGCCGGGTTGCTCGTCGATGGGGACATCTCGCCGTCATAAACCCGGACCCCTGGTTCAGATTCCCTACCGCTAACCCACATGAGCAATTCTTCGTG
>CALFYR010000264.1 GCA_937954195.1 uncultured Dehalococcoidia bacterium | reverse complement strand
TTCACGCTCATCATCGTGTTCAACGCCCGCCTCCTCACCCGCCTGTTCAACAGCGGCGATGGTGCCGGCGCCTACCGGGTCGCGATGCTGCTCGGAGCAATCGCCGCCGGCACCGCTGTTGCTGGCTACGCCCTCGCCGATTCGGGCGATGGTCTCGGCGAACTGCTCTACCTCCTGGCCGGCATCATCCTCCCCACCGCCCTTCTTTCAGCGGCGGCGGCACGCATCACGCAGATCGCGCCAGCCCTGAAGATGGCCGTCGCCTACCCGCTCGCCAACCGCTTCCGGACTGGCATGACCATCGCGATGTTCTCGCTCATCGTCTTCTCCTTGACGGTCTTCAGCGTCATCCTCGCGAACTTCCAGACCGCCTTCGCCGGTGCCGATGCCAAGGGCAACATCGACCTCGTGGTCACTGCCAACCAGAGCTCGGATGTCTCCGATGTCGCAGCCGCGCTGGCCGAGTCGGGCAGCCCGGTCGCCGGGCAGATAGCCGCCACCGGCGAGGTGACCATCACCAGCGGTCCCCAGGCCATCTCCCAGGCCGGAGTCGATAACCAGGGTTACTACCCGGTGATTGGCGCCAACGATGGCTTCCTTTCTTCGCTCGAAGCATCCCTCGACGCGACGGCGGCCGGCTATGGCAGCGCCGCCGAAGTCATGGAAGCTGTCCGAAACGACCCGACCCTGGCTCTTGCCGACAACTCGGTCGTCGGGATCGACTTCAACGGTAGCTATGATTGGAGCGCCGAGGACGCGGAACTCGACAACAACATCTTCAACCCCATCACCGTCACCATTCGCGATGCCGCACGCGGCACCGAAACCACCGTCACCATCGTCGGAATCCTCAAAGTTACCCTTCCGAAGTCGACGATGGCCGGCATCTACGTGAACGAAGAGGCCTATACCGAACTCCTCGGCACGCCGAACTACCGACGCACCTACGTCCGCCTGGACGAAGACGTCGATAGCCGCGAGGCAGCACGCCAGATCGAATCGGCCCTGGCCGTTCGCGGCATTGAGGCTGCATCCGTCGAAAAGATCATCGAGGACCTGGGCGCTACCAACACGGCATTCAACCGGATGTTCCAGGCGTTCATGGCGCTCGGCCTGCTGGTTGGCATCGCCGGCCTCGGGGTCATCGCCTTCCGCTCCGTGGTGGAACGTCGTCAGCAGATCGGTATGCTGCGGGCGATTGGCTACCAGCGCGGGATCGTCACCCTGACGTTCCTGTTTGAATCCAGCTTCGTCGCCGTCATGGGCATCCTTTCCGGAGTCGTAGGCGGAGCGGTCCTGGGCCGCAACCTCCTCACCTCGGAAACCTTCACTGAAGGGGCCGACATCTCCTTTACGATGCCCTGGGCCGAAATCGTCTTCGTCATCGCCGCCTCGTTCGTGTTCTCGCTGATGATGACGTGGTGGCCAAGCCGCGGCGCATCGCGCGTGCCGGTGGCAGAGGCGCTGCGTTACGAGTAGTGCCGAAAGGTAACGAACCAATTCCAGCCACGGCTCGAAAGGGCCGTGGCTGTTTCGTTCCCGGCGCTAGGTCCAACCCTTGCCGGCGACCGCGGTGACCTGGGCATCGCGCCATCGGCCATCGGCAAACTTCATTCGGAGGGTCGCGCGGACCTGGAGCGTTTTCTTCGCGTTGAAGTTGACGTCGGCCGGCAGTTCGACCTCGGCCGACCAGCCGGGGTCCACGCTGGTTGGCCCCGGCGCCACTCCCAGTTCGAGTTGGCCCGAACGCTCGATGGACTCGTCCTCGCCGAAGAGGTCGAACGTCACCGCGCCGTTCCACTCCACCTCAGAAGGCTGTGAACCGACGGCGGTGATCGTGAGTTTCGGGGGTTCGAGCGTGAGGCGCAGGGCGCTGACCGGGTGCTCGACGAGTTCGGCCGCGAGGTTGACCAATTGGTCCCTCAGCCGGTCCACGGGCTTCGGGACTTTCTGATGGGGCGTGAATCGGAACGTATCGCTGCCAGCGACAATTTCCTCCGTCTCGTAGGGCGGGCGTCCAGGCGGCTGGAATCGAACCTCGGTTCCCGCCGCAGCCCCGATAGCCTTCGCAAGCTTCCGCGAGCGGGAATCGGAGGCGCCGTCCGCGAACTCCCCCACGGCGCCTTCGTTCACGACGCGCCTTAGCGTAGCCGCCCCGGAATCCTCAACTTCAAGGAGTTCATCGCTCCGCGGCGCGGGTCCGCCGGTTCGGTGGTACGTGATCACGGTCACCGCCGGGCGGCCTTCCAGTTGGTCCCCGGGAATGCGAGGGCCATCAGGTTCGCGAAGGACTGGACGTGGCGTGGCTGCACCGGGTGTTCGTGGGGAGCCAGCGTGGTCAGGTCCTGCCCGCGGGCGAGGTTGCTGGTCATTTCGCCCATGAGCCCGCCGTTGGAGATCGTGAACGGCTCAGTCACCCGCGTGAGGTTCTCGGTCCAATCCTTGTCGTTGTAGCGATAGAAGAATTGCGAGATGTCTGCCGCGCCGTTCAGTCCGTGCCGTGAGGCGAACCGCTGCGCAACGAGCCGCGCGAAGGCTCCCGTCGCGATCCCGTGGGTATCGAGCTTGTCGGCGACGAGACCGAGGCGTTCGTCTTTCGTTTTCGTTGGGTTGCCGGTGAGGATGGAATTGATCTCGTCGGCGACAACGGTCGAAGACGTGCCGTCCGTCGCGCGCGTCTGGCCGACAGAGGGCTCGAGGCCGGTGGTCTTCACGTACGCCTCTTCCGGGCGGTTGTATTCATCATCGAACCCGACCAGGTGGCCGAACTCGTGGGGCGCGAGGCCTCGCCGAGTGTCGTTGACGTACCAGTTGTCCGTGTCGGAACGGGGGTTCGGGTCCTTCTTGGTCGGCTTCCGGACCTTCACCTTGTGGATGCCTTTGCTGGACTTCACCGGGTTGAACTGGATATCGAATTCACGCGGCACGCCGACGCCCTGTTCGACCGCCTTGTAGTTGTTCCAGACCGATCTGATGTCATCCAGCCACGTGTTGACCATGGCATGGCCGCTGTACCCGGAAAACTTGATATGGACGGTGATGGTGATCTTCCCATCCTTGATGTCCCAATCGAACGCGGAGGTACCCCCGGCAGTGGCGCCTTCCACGACCTCTTCGCTATAGAACTGTTGGGCGCCGCTGGTGATGCCTCCGGGGACCTTATCCAGTTCTCCCCACGTGAGTTTGCCAACCTTGCCGTTGTCCTGGATGTTGACTGACCGCTGAAACGCCTTCACCGCCGCCTTGACCTTCCAGCCAAAACTCCCATCGACCTTGAGGGGCTTGAAGGGAGGCTTCGGGACCGCGGGTTGCGTCCCGAGCCAGTTGTTCAGCCGCTGCTGGAGTTCCTTGACCGCATTGCCCTTGGAGCCCGATTCGAGCCACGGATGCACGGTGCCATCGAATGGAGTTGAGCCCGAGGCCTCTTCCTTCGATTTCACGGTGAGCTGCCCGTTGACCACGATTGAGGGCGCATCGGCATCGATAGCCGTCCACGTGGCGACGTCTGCCCTATCGGATGGGGTGATCCCTTTCGTCCCCTGGTATGCCCGGACCATACCTTTGGTCTTGCTGTCGTAGAGCGCCGTGATGGGGGTGCGCTCGACACCGTCCGGCCGCGTCGCATTGAGTTTCTGCTGAAGGATCCCAACGACGGTGAACGTGTTTCCACCGGAAGAACTGATGCCGTTCCAGGCCTTCGTGGCGGCTTCGGCGGCGTCATCGGAGGCTTTCTTGAACTTTGCCAGCTCGGTATCGACGGTGTTCGAGAGGTCGATTGCGGCCTGGGAAATCTTGCCCTGGTTGTCGAACATCTGGGAGATGGTCATCACGGCTGCCGTAGTGAGCGGGCTGTTCAGACCGAGCCAGCCGCCCTTGTCCTTGCCGAACTGCTTGCGGTTCTTGGCGAAGTTGGAGCCGAACGCGATGATCTTGGCCGCTGCCACCTGGACGTTTTTGCTTTCGGCTTCCGTGTCCTCGTGGTGCTTCTTGGCCTCGGCGGCCGCGGCTTCGGCAAGTTCGGCCTGGGTGGCCGCGTTCACTCCGGAGTCGGCAGCCTCAACATTCCAGAGTGCCCGGCCCGTGTTGTAAGCCAGGAGCGCCTCGGCCTTCTTCGCTTCGGCCAGGACGAGCCGGGCCGGCCACTGCGACATACCGGTGCTGACTTTGGCAGCCTCCGTGATGCCCTCGTCGTGACCCTTCTTGATGATGTCCAGGACCTTCGCGACGGTCGTGTTGACGTCATCCGGTTTGTCGTGCCCCACGCCGGAGGAGTCCATGAAGAACGGTGTGGACCGCTTGGGCGACTTGTCGGGTTCTTTGTGCCCGACGCCGCTTTCATCCATGAAGAAGGTGCCGTGGGACTTGGACTTATCCGGCTCTTTGTGCCCGACGCCCGACGAATCCATAAAGAAGGTGCCGTGGCTCTTGGTCTGATCCGGCTGCTTTTGCCCGACACCCTGCTCGTCCATGTAGATGACGTCGTCATCTCGCTGCACGAGGCCCCTCTGATCGCGCATCTTGCGCTGGATCATGCGCTGGACCGCTCCGTTGCCGACGCGCGCCTGGAGCGTTCGGATGGCCACTTCAGGGCCGGGCGCTTGCTCGCCTGAGTTCCGCTCCAGGCCACGCGTGGAATCGTTGGTAGCCTCAACCCTTCGAGGGCGGGTTTGACGTGCGTTGCGCGAGCGTTGGGCCACGGTGCACGGAGCATACGCCCGGCCGGCCACCGCTCACAATGGGATTCACGAAGCGTCCACCGGAAGGGGCCGAGCAGCCGGCCCCTGAAGTGGCCCTTAGAGTTCGGCCCCGAAGAACTCCGTGACCATGACGATCAGCTCGGTGGCGCTCGGGCTCGGCACCCCGTCGGTCGGCGAGAACCCGTGGCCGGCGTTTTCCACCGTCACGAAGGTGACATCGACACCGGCCGCTTCGAGGGCGGCGGAGAAGATCTGGGATTGACTGATCGGGACAACCGGGTCGTCTTCGCCGTGCAGGATCAGGAAGGTCGCGTCGTCGGAACTGACGTAGTTCACCGGGCTGGCGGCCTGAAGCTCATCGGATTCGGGGTCCGCCGTCCCAAATACTTCCGCATGGCCCTCGTTGTGGGTCGCCATGTTGGGGTCGCTGAAATCGCTGGCGCCGAAGAGGCTGACGACCACTGAGACGTCGCTTGAGTAGTCCTCGTAGCCGCCGACCATTTCGAAGTCGCCATCTTCGGCGGTGCCGAGCAGGTTCACGAGGTGGCCGCCCGCGCTTCCGCCAATTGCCCCGATGCGCGTGGAATCGATGCCGTAGGAGCCGGCGTTTGCACGAATATGCCTCACTGCGCACTGCACATCCTGGATGTGGGCGGGGAACTGGTACTCGGGAGAGAGCCGGTAGTCGACCGCGAAGATGACGAACCCGCTCTCCAAAAGGCCGCGGAAGTAGCGAATCCCTTCGCCGGCGGTTCGCGTGCCGGTCGTCCAGCCGCCGCCGTGGACATAGACGATAGCGGGCGCTTCATCCTCCGCTGAGTGGCCAACGGGGTAGTAGATGTCCATCAGGAGCTCGACGCCCTCCACAGGCTCGCAGAACGTGACGGTTTCGTTCGGTTCGAGTGCGGACGTGCGGCCAGGACGCGCCGGCCCCGAGGATGTCGCCGGTTCCGGAGTGATGGATGTGAGGATCGGGCTGGGTGTTTCCGGGCCCGGGCGAGCATCGCCTTCGCCCATTCCGATGCAGGCTGCCGCCAAAGCGGCAAAGGAAAGGGCCGCCGCCAAAATGAACCACTGCTTCATGTGATTGCTCCTGTGGGCGCCTTACGGCGCTGTGATGTCAGGGGAATGGCGTGGGGCGTCACTCCGGTGACGCGGGCCCGGTAAGGTGTCTGAACAGTTGTTGGAAGCGCGTTAGGACGGACGTTGCTGTCCGCCAACGCGCCGCCCATGGTTCAATAGGCGCTCACGTTTCGCCGCAGGAGTAACACGCCATGGATTTCGAGCTCACCGAAGAGCAGAAGCTGATCAAGGAAACAGCCCGCCGTATCGCCAAAGATGTGGTGGCGCCGCGGGCGAAGGAGCTCGATGAGACCGGCGAGTACCCGCACGACTACTTCGATGCCTTCAAGAAGGCAGGGCTCCTCGGCATGGCGATCCCCGAATCGATGGGGGGCACGGGGAACGGCATCCTGCCGCTGTGCCTCGCGATCGAAGAGGTGGCGAAGTACGAATGTGGCGCCGGCCTGATGCTGGTTCTGAGCGGACTTCCCACCCGGCCAATCATGTTCGGTGGCACATCTGAGCAGCAGCAGAAGTGGCTGCCCGCACTCGCGAACGGCGACCGCAAGGCGGCATTCTGCCTGACCGAGCCGGACCATGGTTCCGACGCGGCGAACCTGCAGACTCGCGCCACCCGCGACGGGGACGACTACATCCTCAACGGCAACAAGGTGTACATCTCCGGCGGCACGGTGGCCGACCAGCTGACCGTGTTCGCCCGCACGGGCGGCCCCGGAGCGAAGGGCATCTCTGCCTTTGTGGTGGATGCCCACGCACCCGGCGTGAACATCGACCGGACGGACGACAAGATGGGTGTGCGCAGCGTACCAACGGCGCATTTCAGCTTTAGCGATGTTCGTGTCCCGGCGGAGAACCTGCTGGGTGGCGCCGAGGGAGCCGGATTCAATCACGCGATGCTCACGTTGAACTCCATGCGCCCGACGGTCGGGGCACGTGGCGTCGGCCTCGCCGAAGGCGCAGCGGCGTACGCGCTCGAGTGGGCGCGCGAACGGAAGGCGTTCGGGAACTCCGTCATTGATTTCGAGGCTATCCAGTTCATGTTCGCGGATATGGCGATCCAGATTGAGGCGGCGCGCAACCTGGTCTACAAGGCGGCGTGGATGGTGGATCAGGGCAAGTTCATGAAGCAATACGCCCACAACCTCTCGATCGCGAAGGCGTACGCCACCGAGATGGCGAACAAGGTGGCCTTCGACGCGCTGCAGGTGCTCGGGGCCCAGGGCTACATGAAGGACCATCCGCTGGAGCGCCACTACCGGGACGCCCGCCAGCTGATGATTGTCGAAGGTACGAGCCAGGTACAACGCGTGGTGATCAGCCGTTCGATGATCGACCGGAGCCTGGTCTACGGGTAGGAAGCCAACCCGATTCTGGTACCATTAGCGCCATGACGACACCCGCGCCGGCACGGCTCATCACAGCCGAGGAATTCCTCCACATGCCCGAAAGCGAGGGGGCGGAACTCGTAGATGGACGCATCGTGGAGGTGCCCATGGGCAGCATGTCGAGTTGGTTGGGAGGACTGCTGTTCGCCCGCGTGTTCGAATTCGCGATGGCCAACCGGCTTGGCTGGGTTTTCCCTCAGGAGACCGGTATTGCCATTTGGGCCGAACGCCGTAGTCGCGTACGGAAGCCGGATCTCACGTTCGTCCGGGCAGGCAGAATACCCGGCGGGCGCCCACCGGAAGGCTGGCTCACGGTGGTTCCGGACCTCGTGGTGGAAATCGTGTCTCCAAAGGATCGCGTCGAAGATCTTGATGCCAAGCTCGCGGAGTACCGCGAAGCCGGCGTCCCGCTGATCTGGGTCATCCACCCCGGGACGCAAACTGCGCATGTTCTCGGTGCGAACCTCCCCCTTCGCGAAGTCGACCCCGATGGTTCGCTCGATGGTGGTGACGTGCTGCCCGGTTTCAGCTGCCGGCTCGCGGACCTGTTCGCGGCCGCCGAACTGAACGGCTGAGACCCGTGCCCGGCGAATCGGCTGAGGACCCCATCGAGCGGCCGACCGCGCGCATTCTTCTGCTGGATGAGCGTGACCGTGCGCTGATGTTCACGGTTGAGCAGCCGGACCAGGAGACCGGCAAGCGGTTCTGGTTCCCGCCGGGCGGTGGCCTGGAACCCGGCGAGACGCATGAGGAAGCGGCCCGCAGGGAACTGCTGGAGGAGACGGGGCTCGCGTGCGAACTCGGGCCGTGCATCTGGCAGCGGACGCCGCACGTGTGGTACTTCAAACCAACGAATCTCTGGTACAGCTCGCAGGAACGTTACTTCCTGGTCCGGGTCGAGCAGCCGCAGATCACTGTGGATGGCTGGACCGAACTCGAAATCCAGGACATCTCGCGGTACCACTGGTGGTCGCTCGACGAGATGCTGGCCTCGGACGATCTGTTCGTGCCCCGCGGCCTGCGCGAGCTGCTGCCGCCCATCCTTGCGGGAGTGATTCCGAAGGCGCCGCTAGCCGTTGGGTTGTAGCTACCAGATGACCTGGACGCCCAGGCTGGCGACCTGCCTGTCGCTGGTTACAAGCGGAAGCTGTTCGGCGATCGACTGGGCGGCGAGGATCCGGTCCATCGGGTCACGATGAGCGTAGGGCAGTGTACCGGCGCCGAGCGCGTGGCTACGCAGGATTGGGAGCTCTTCGGCCTCAAGGCTCGCGAGGTGGTCCAGGTAGAACTCGTGGAGCGGCAGCGGCAATTCGAGCCGTCGCTTGCTCACTGCGATGCCCAACTCGATAGGCGTGACGAGACTGACGACGAGATCGTTTCGGCGATCCCGGATCACATCGCGGGCGAGATTCGAAAGGCGCGAGGGATCAAACGCGGTCCACAGGAAGACGTTGCTATCGATGAGCAATTTCAACCGGCACGCTGCTGGCGCTGAACTCGCGCAACATCTTCCAGCGCCTCCAGGTCCGGGTAGAGTTCGTCGAGTTCCTCGTCGGTCAGAGGTTCATACACCTTGGGATTGACACGGATCCTTCCAGCCCAACGTCCAAGGACACGTTCGCCCTTCGGACGTTCCGCCGCCTCCTCCGACCCGGTCATCTTCAGCGTCGCAACAGGTTTCCCTCGCCGCGCGATGACGATCTCCTCGCCCCGTTCGACGGCCGCGATGAGCTCGGAAAAGTGCGTCTTCGCTTCATGGATGTTCACCTGGCGTGCCATGACGCGATCGTACCACAGTGGACTTAGTCCACTTAGTCCACTGTGTCGGTTTGTCCTAGCCGCCGAGCCACCGTTCCGGCCGAAGTTCGAGGATGACCATGTGTTCGTGGCGATTGTTCGCGACGACCTTTCGGGCTGCTTCCTCGCCGCGGTAGTGGGTGTGGAGTTCCATGCGATCGGCGAGGGTGATGGGGTCGCGAACGGTAACCGGTCCTTCGGCTGTCGCGTACTTCGTGCCATCCACGATGGCGAGCGAAGCGCGGCCCGTCCGCGCGGCGTTGCGGTGCTTCTGGGAGCCGCGATCCGTGACGACGTGAAACGCGCCATCGCGCCACAGGAACCAGACTGGCACGGCGTGAGTCCGGCCCCGCGGATCAACTGAGGAGAACACGGCCACGCGTGGTTCGCGGATGAACGCTTCGCGTTCTTCCGGCGTCACGATTCGAGCCAGTTCACGTCGCCGTGGAGGTCTGGCGCGTGGGATTTCGATGCGAAGACAGCATATTCGGCCTTGCTCTCGCCAATCGTCGTGATCGCGCCGTGCCCCGGATAGATCGTGGTGTCGTCGCTGAGCGCGTAGAGCTCGCGCTTGATCGACTCAATTTCCTGTTGCAGGGCCGCATTGTCCTTGGAACGGCCCGGTCCACCCGGGAAGAGGGTATCGCCGACAAAGGCGCTCTTGCCGCAGACAAAGGTGGTGCTCCCGGGCGTGTGCCCTGGTACGTGCAGGACCTGGAAGCGGAGGTTGCCCACCGGCACGGTGTCCCCGTGGGCCACCGCCTGATCGAGCTGGCCGTCCTTGACGCCCGGTTCGCCAGCCGCGGCGTAGAGCTTCGCGCCGTACTTCTCCTTGAGCGCGTCGATCGCTGGCGTGTGGTCGAAGTGGCCGTGTGTTAGCAGGATCTTCGTGGGTTTGACGCCCAGCGCTTCGGCGGCGGCGATGTTCGCATCGGGCTCGCCGGGCGCATCGATGAACGCGGCTTCTCCGGTTGCGCGGTCGACTACGACGAAGACGTTGTTTCCATAACCAGTGGGTCCGCCCATCGCGATTTCGAGTTCACCGTCTCGGAAGGTTTGCATCGTCGTCCTCCTTGTGCGCGCTCGATGGTAGCTCATGGGATGGCGTGCCGGGATCGGCGAGGACGGCGTTTTCCAGCAAGTAGCGCACCTGGCCCGCCGTTCGGAGCCGGTATACATGCGCCGAATGAGCTTCTTCGCGAAGGGCTTCCCTGAGCCGCCGATTTGTACGAGACCAGACGGAGATGCCCCACCAGAGCATCGATTGCTGTGAGAGAAAGGTCTGGCGGAACGATTCCCGGTTCCCGTTCCAGAGTTCGGTCCCGCCCAGGGTGCGGCCAAGCGTCCTTCGGACCAACCGCCGGTAGACGGTCGCGAACGGCAGCTCGAGCAAAATGGCGGTCTGCGCCCAAGGAAGGATGAGGTCGCGGACCATGCCGTAGTTGCCATCGATGATCCAGCCGTCGCGATGCTCAGCGATCACCTGCTCTACTTGTTCGCGAAACTCCTCAACCGGGAGATCATCCCAATTGGGCCGCGCGTGGTAGATCGGGTCGAGTTCGATCCATGGCAGTCCAAGGCGCGTGGCCAGTGCGGCGCCGAGCGTCGATTTGCCGGAACCTGAGGGCCCGTACACGACGACATTCCTGCCGATGGGAACCGGACGGGTCACGCGGTTGCGATTGCCCGCTGTGTGTTCTCCACAATGGCGTCGATCCACTGGTGGTAGAGCGCCGCAGGGAAGTCGTGGCCCATCCCCGGGAAGGTGAGGAGTTTCGCGCCGGGAATCGCGGCGGCGGTCGCCTGTCCACCGCTCAGCGTCACCAGCGGGTCATCCTCGCCGTGGATGACGAGCGTTGGCACGTTCAACCGGCGCAGGGCCTCGGTTCGATCGCCGGTCGCCATGATGGCGAGTAGCTGGCGCGTCACGCCGACTGGATAGAAGCACCGGTCGTAGTCACGCGCGGTCCACTCGGCTATCAACTCGGGCGCAGTTGGATACGCTGGCGACCCGATAATCGACCAGCTCGCTGCCGCGGCCGCGATGGCCTCGTCGCGTGTTGATGGTGGCGGCGAGAGTAGCGATGCCATGGCTTCGGGTTTTGGCTGCCCGACGTCCGGGTTGCCAGTTGTCGACATGATGGACGTCATCGAAAGGACACGGTCCGGGTGCCGGATCGCCATGGCCTGGACGATCATGCCGCCCATGGAAGCGCCGACGATGTGCGCTTTCTGGATGCCGAGGTGATCGAGGAGACCCGCAGCGTCATCGGCCATGTCCCAGAGGGTGTAGCTCGCGCTGGAGAAGTCGCCGGTCATGGCTTTCGCCATGTCGGGTGCCGGGCCACTCTCGATCTTGCTTGAGAGGCCGACATCGCGATTGTCGAAGCGGATCACGAAGAACCCGCGCCCGGCCAGCTCCTCGCAGAATCCTTCGGCCCACATGGTCATCTGGCCGCCCAGGCCCATGACCAGCAGCAGCGCCGGATCGGACGGATGGCCGAACGTGTCGTATTCGATGGAGATGCCGTTCGCGGGTGCAGTAGCCATAGGCTGCGGGATTATACGGCCTCGACGAGGGCCATCGCGCGCTGGTGTTCGCGGATCCCGGACGTAACCATGAGTGCCAGCCCCAGGAACAGCAGTCCGCACACGGCGAAGCCGGTCGCGAGCGAGAAGGTAGCGAAGTAGGCGGCCGCCATCGGCCCCACCATGAACGCGAACGCCTGCGCCGAGCTCGCGAGCCCGAAGGCCGTCCCCCGCCGTGCCGGGTCGACGGTTTCGGCGATCAGCGTGTTGGTCGCCGGCATCGAAGCGGCGTTGACCAGGGCGAAGGCGAGGAACCCGGCGCCAAACAACCACGGACTGCCGCCGAATGCGAGCGCAGGCATCGAGCACGCGCTGGCTATCGCGAAGATGATGAGTGTCCGGCGGAGCGAGAACCGCGCGCCCATCCAACGGGCGACGACCGTGACACCCACGACCGATGCCGCTCCGCCGGCGCTAAACACCACGCCCGCGACCGTGGCGGCGCGATCCCGCCCGACCATGTCCTCGAAGGCAATTGGGGTCGCGACGCGGACGAGCTGGTTCAGCGCGAACAGTCCGAAATACAGCCCGACGGCAACCCAGAACTGGACCGAGAATCCTTTCGCCCACCCGAACGATAGCCCGATGCGGCGGCGGGAGGTTTCGATGGCCGCCTTTGCGCGCGGGGCCACCGCGTCCCGGGGGACGGCGAAGATGATCCAGGCTGCGGCGAACGCCGGGAGCAACGCGCTGCAAATGATTGCCCCCCGGTAGCCCAGCGTCGCGGCAAGCAACGCGCCGACCGCTGGCCCGAGCGTCCCGCCGAGGTATTGGCCGCCTGTCACCACGCCGAGCGAGCGGTTGAGCCGGGCATCCGGCACGCTGACGCTTGTGAGGGCGATGGCGGCCGGGATGAACCCGGAAAAGATGCCCTGCATGGTGAGGGACACGACGATGACCCACGGCGCGTTCGCTATCGCGGCGATGGCCGTGGTGATGGTGGCGGCGAACAACGCCCGGACGAACATCAGCTTGCGGCCATAGCGGTCGGAGAGGACGCCCCAGATAGGCCCGCTGACGAGGCGCGCTACGCCCTGGACAGTGGTCGCCACTCCGACCCAGAAGAGCGCGTTCGCCTGGCTGGTGGCGCCGATTTCCTGGAGGAAGAGTGGCAGGAAGGGCCACCAGAAGTTCATGGCGAAACTGGCGAGGAACGCTCCCGAGGCGATAGCGAGGGTGATCCGCCGGTGGCGCGCCTCGTCGGACGGCGAGGGTTCCGCCGCTGCGACTTCCGAGACCTGATCGGAGGAGGGCACCGGCCGATCCTACGCCGGTTGCGAGTCAGGAGCGTTTCGAACGCGAGACGACCGGAAGCGCCGGACCCGGGTGCTACAATCGGGCCATGACAACGAAACAGGCCATCCACGAAATCGTGGATGAGATGAGCGAAGACGAAGCGAAGTTGCTGCTCGCGTACCTGCGCGACGAGGAGCCGGAAGACTACCCCGACGAACTGATTGCGCGGATTGAACAGTCCCGGGCTGAGATCGCGCGGGGCGACTTCGTGACGCTGGAGGAGCTGAAGGCGGAACTCGGTCTCGATGTACCGAGTTGACGTACCGGCGCGTTTGCGTCGGTACATCAGGCGGCAGGTTCCCAAACAGCAGCGAGAAATCACCGACCGCTTGGATTTGCTCGCGTCTGACCCCTACGCGCCCGACATATCCAAGGCACTTCACAGCCGGCTCGCCGGCCAGCGTTCCTCGGACCTCGGCGCGCTTCGCATCATCTATGAGGTCGACGACACTATCCGTGTACTCGACGTCATCGACATCGGACCACGAGGCGACATCTACAAGAGATAGCTTCTCCCTTCTCGCGTCTCCCCTTACCCTTGCCGCCATGGGCAAACTCGATGGCAAAACGGCGCTGATTTTCGGCGTCTCGAACGACCGTTCCATTGGCTGGGGAATCGCAAAAGCGCTCCACGAAGAGGGCGCGAAGCTGGCGTTCTCCTATGCGACGCCGATGGAGAAGCGGGTCATGCCTCTCGCGGCGGAACTCGGCGTCGAGTTCGTTGAACCGTGTGACGTCGGCAGCGACGAAGAGCTGGACGAAGTGTTCCTGAAGGTGCGTGAGCGGCTGGGGACCATCGATATCCTCGTCCACGCCATCGCGTTCGCGAACCGCGAAGACCTGATGGGGCGGTTCGTCGATACCTCTCGCGACGGATTCCTGCTCGCCCACAACATCTCGGTGTACTCGTTCGTGGCGATGGCCCAGCGCGCTCGCACGCTGATGCCGAACGGCGGAAGCATGCTCACCCTCACCTACTACGGCTCGCAGAAAGTGGCGCCGAAGTACAACGTCATGGGCGTTGCAAAGGCGTCGCTTGAGGCGACCACCCGCTACCTGGCCTGGGACCTCGGCACCGAGAAGATCCGCGTGAACGCTATCAGTGCCGGGCCAATTCGGACGCTCGCCGCCAGCGGTATCTCGGGTTTCCGCGACTACCTCAAGCAGTTTTCCAGCATCGCTCCGCTGCACGAAAATGTGACCATCGAGCAGGTGGGCGCAGCCGCCGCGTTCCTGGCGAGCGATGGTGCTTCGGGCATCACCGGCGACATTCTCTACGTCGACAACGGCTACAACATCATGGGTCTCGCGAACGAAGAGCGGGAGTAGCGTGGCGGCGTTTCACATCGTCCCCTACAGCCGCGAGCGCCACGGCGATGGTCCGTGGCGGGTGGTGTCGGCGGTTTTCGAAGAGTACGGCTTCCCGTTTCAGGAATCGGACTACGACGCCGATCTGCTGTATCCCGAACGCTACTACGATGGCGAAAAGGGCTGGTTCGTCGTGGTCGAAGATGAGGCCGGGGAAGTCGTTGGATGCGTGGGGCTGACCGACGACGGTGGCGGCGAGTTCGAACTGCACCGTTTGTATGTGCTTTCGAGTGCGCGTGGCCACCGGCTCGGTGAACGGCTGTGCAACTGGGTAGTCGAAGCAGCCCGGGCCCGGGGCGCGCGGCGCCTTGTACTCTTTAGCGACGTACACTTCACCCATGCCCACGGCGTGTACCAGCGCTGCGGGTTCCGGAACGACCGCTTCCGTTACGCGCCCGACCCATGGCAGAGCCGCGAGTGGGGCTTTGTGATGGAATTCCCCGAGGAGGCCCGCTGATGCCACGACCACGATGTCTCTGGTGTATGGAGCCGCCCCTGCAGGAGGTCGCCGTGCTGAAGTGGCGCGGCGAGGAACGCGACCGGATCACGGTTCAACTCTGCCGCAAGCATCTCACGCGTCTCAAGGAAGCGGGCCCGGCCGGGCGGGAGCACAAGGGTTGGTTCTATAAGGATGGGTGGTGGTAGCGGCGTACCGGGGAACTCTCGGCGTTAGGTAACTGTTAGCCATCGGCGTGGTTGGTTTACGGCGATTTCGTCGTGCCCACCGCACCCTGAAGTTTGAGTGACAACTAACGACGAAAGGAGTCCACTCATGCTTCGACGAAAACTCTTGCTTCCGGCCGCGACGCTCGTACTGATCATCCCTGCGGTTGCCTGCGGCGACGACGACGATGACGATGGCATCAACGGCACCATCGATACGACGCTCACGCCGGTGACCGGCACCCCGGACGGCAATGACTCGGATAACGACATCGAGGAGCGCTTCAACGACCTTGAGGATCGCTTCGAAAACGCCACGGATGAGACGCAGGACGCGCTCTCGAGCGTCTGGCAGCAGGTTGAGGATACGTACGACGAATGGAGTTCCGCGACCGAAGATGAGCGCGACGCCATCGCCGATGACTTCGACCGCCTGGCTGATCAGCTTGAGGACGTGCTGGATGGGGGCGGGGACGACAACAACACTCCGACACCCGACAGCTAACCGCTGATTCGCCTTTGATCCGGGCCGCGGGCTAGTCTCGCGGCCCTTTCATTCCCCGGCGCAACCAGTCGCTCTCTGCGAGCCGCCTGTCGGCTGCGGCGCGGGATAGTTCGCTCCGCAGGTGGTCGCGTTCGGCCTGGAGGTCGCGGATGTGGTCTTTGAGCGCCGCGACGAGCAGGTCGACTTCGAGCGTGCGGGAGCGGGCTTCTTCGCGAAGGCGCCGTACTTCCTCGGCGAGGGAGTCGCGGTCGATGGCGGGCGCGTACGGGCGCACCGCGAGCGCTGTCACCGTTCGCCGCCGGGCGGGAGCTGCGGCGCGGATTGCTGCCGCAGGTATTCACGTTCTGCGCGCAGGTCCTGGAGGTTGCCGTGAAGTGCCGCGAGCACTTCTTCGAGTGTTTCGAGGCGGCTTTTCCGCGATGCCTCGTCCAGTTCCATCCGGTGCAGTTTTTCGCGCAGCTTTTGCTCGCGCGTACGGCCTTTGGCGACGCGCTTTCGGAGCGAGCGGTTTTCCTGATCCGAGGCGATGAGCGCGCGGACAAGCACGGCCGGCGGGAGCGTGAGCGCCGCATCCGGGTTCGCCGCGACGGAGGCCGCGTCAACTTCGTAGAGCTCGCTCTGTTCAGTGGCGAGTTGTGAGAGCGTGGATTGCAGCCGTTCGACATCCTGGCGTACCTGGCGCACGAGCCGTTCGGCCCGGGCGTCGCTGCCGGTCATCTGGCCCTTCAAGGGGAAATCGACCCTGGGGGCAGTGCGGGAGCGAAGCAGCTCCTCCCAGCTTCCGGCGTGGGCATCAGCCGGCGGTGGGAACGGGATGGGTTCGGACGAGGGTGCATTCGCCCCTTCGCTCGCCGCGACCTCATCCTGTTGTTGCCTTCGCAGTGGGAAACGCACGCGCCGGACCCCGCTTTCACCAAACCTCTACCGGAATATACGCCCGGAATCCGCTGGTCAGTAGGGCGAAAAGCGGCCAGGGCGGCGATTCTTCACAGTTCGGGGCAGGCGGTCGCAACTGTCGCCCCGAACAAGTAGGCTTCCCCGCACACACGCTCACCTTTCGGAGAAACCAACATGAAGCCCATCCATTTCGGTGTCACCATCCCGCAGATCAAGCGAACCTGGGAAGAGGCGAAGTCCGCTTCGGTCGAATTCGAGGCAATGGGATACGACTCACTCTGGGTGTGCGATCACCTGTACGGGCCGCAGTCGCCCCAGATCCCCATTCTCGAGGCATGGTCGCTCATCTCGGCTGTGGCGGCCGTGACCGACAAGGTGGAGATTGGCACGCTGGTGACGCCCGTCGGCATGCGGAACGCCGCCCACCTCGGAAAGGTCATCGCGACGGTCGACAACATCTCGGGCGGCCGTGTCATCCCCGGCTTCGGCGCTGGCTGGATGCCGCGCGAGTTCACCGATTTCGGGATGCCCTTCCTGCCCACCAGTGGACGCATGGGCCAGCTGCGCGAGACGGTTGAGCTGCTGAAGGCGATGTGGTCGGAGCCGAGCGTGACCTACGAAGGCAAGTACGTGCAGACGAACAACCTCGTGTGCGAGCCGAAGCCGGTGCGCACGCCCCCAATCCTGATCGGTGGCTCGGGCGAAAAGGTGACGATGAAGCTGGCGGCCCAGCACGCGGCCATCTGGAACCACCAGGCGGCCCGGCAGGCCGAACTCCCGCGCAAGGTCGAAGTCCTCAAACAGCATTGCGACGCCCTCGGCCGGGACCCGAACGACATCGTCATCAGCCAGCAGTGCCTCGTGACGATCGCGCCCGACGAGGCGAGCGCCGGCCCAATGGTCGAAACGGCGAAGAAGATCTTCGGCGGGCATATGGGCGACCCGACGGGCCCGCTGGCAATCGCTGGTAGCCCGCAGCGCGTGCGAGAGCAGATCCAGAAGCACATCGACCTTGGCTGCACGATGTTCCAGATCGAGTTCTTCGGCCGGGATACGAAGGAGCCGGCGAAGCTGTTCGCGGAGACTGTGCTGCCGCACTTCAAGTAGCTGTCACAACCTGGCGGGGCTAATCGTCTCTCCTCTGAGACGGCATCGATGAGATGCCAGGAGGCGAACGCGATGGCTTCGGAGAACAGTACTTACGACGTGGCGATTGTTGGGGGCGGGCTTGCCGGACTTACTGCCGCCGCCTATGTGGCGCGGGCAGGGCGCACGGTCATCGTGCTGGAGCGTGCCGCGGGCCTGGGTGGGCGAGCCCAGACGCGCGAGTCCAACGGATTCCGCTACAACCAGGGGCCTCATGCGCTCTACCAGGGCGCTGAAGGCACCGAAGTACTGGCCGAACTCGGCGTCTCGGTCACAGGCGGAAGGCCGAACGTCGCGGGGGCGGCCATTCGGAACGGCCGCCTGTTCCAGCTCCCGGCGGGGGGCCGCAGCCTGATGACCACGCGGCTTTTCGGTGTGCGCGACCGCGTGGAGGCGGCGCGGCTGTTCGTCGCGTTCCGCAAGCTCGCGAGCGAACCGCCGCGGGGCATATCGGTCGCGGCATGGTTGGCCGCCGAGAGCCAGCAGCCTTCAGCCCGGGAGTATGTTGAAGCGCTCGTACGGCTCTCGACGTACGCCAATGCCCCGGAAACGATCGATGTCACCGACGCCGCGAGGCAGTTAGCGGGCGCGAGTAGTGGCGTTCTCTATCTCGACGGTGGCTGGGTAACCCTTGTGGAAGGCCTTCGCCGAGCTGTTGAAGCGGCTGGTGGAGTAGTCGAAACCGGAACCCGCGTGGAGGCCGTCGATCAGGAAGGGCACGGACGGGTGGTCAGGCTCGCCGGCGGACGGACAATCCATAGCCGCGCGGTAATCCTCGCCGCAAGCCCGGCCATCGCGTCGCAGGTGCTGTCCGAAAGCGCCGCCCTCGCCCGGATTGCCGCGGCAAGTGTTCCCGCCCGCGCAGCGTGCCTCGATGTCTCGGTCTCTAAAATGCCGTCGCCGCGGCGGACGTTCGCGGTTGGCATCGACGTTCCGCTCTACTACTCGGTGCATACCAAGGTGGCCAGGCTCGCGCCGAATGGTCAGCACACGCTCTCCGTCGCGAAGTACCTTCAACCCTCGGACCCGCACGACCCCGCGGGGACGCTTGCCGAACTGGAGGCCGGCCTCGATCTGCTTCAGCCCGGGTGGCGCGAACTGGAGGTCGGACGCCAGTTCCTCCCGGAGATGACGGTAACCACGTCGTTGCCACGGGCTGTCGACGGAGGGCTGCCGGGGCGGCCCGGGCCGGAGGTGGAGGACGCACCGGGCGTCTTCGTCGCCGGAGATTGGGTCGGCAATCACGGCTGGCTCGCCGATAGCGTGCTCGGGAGCGCGCGGCACGCGGCACAGTTGGCGACTGCCCACGTTCAGGCCGGATCGCTGGCTTCACCGGGGCTGGCGTCCGTTTCGTAGGATGGTGGCCATGCATGCGGCGGCCACGCCATCCGACGCACTTTTCGAAGAACACCGCCGGCTGATGTTCGGCGTTGCCTACCGGATGATGGGTTCGGTCCAGGAGGCCGAGGATGCCGTGCAGGATGCCTACCTTCGGCATCGCGGGGCTGGCGTGGAGCCGGAGCACCCGAAGGCGTATTTCATCACCATCGTCACCCGGCTCTGCATGGACCGGCTCAAATCGGCCCGGGTTCAACGCGAACAGTATGTCGGGGTATGGCTGCCCGAGCCGCTGGTCACCCGCGAGGAGGGGCCGCGGACACCCGAGCAGGAAGTCGCCATGGAAGCCGACGTGAGCATGGCGTTCCTGGTGATGCTCGAGCGGTTGAGGCCGGTGGAGCGGGCTGTGTTCCTGCTTCGAGAGGTGTTCGATTACGACTACGCCGAGATAGCGCCGGTGGTGCAGAAGTCGGAGGCGGCCTGTCGGCAGGCGTTTCACAGGGCGCGTGCCCACGTGGCGGAAGAGCGCAAGCGCTTCCACCCGAGCGCGGATGAGGTGCGAATGCTGACGGCGCGGTTTTCGATGGCGGTCAGCGAAGGGAATGTGGCCGCGCTCATCGAGTTGCTGGCCCAGGACGCCGTCATCTATTCGGACGGCGGCGGCAAGGCGCCGGCGGCCTTGAACCCCGTGTATGGCGCTGACCGCGTCGCCCGGTTCGCCATCGGCGTGACCAGGAAGATGGAGACCAGCGCGGTGGAAACGGTGATGATCAACGGCACGCCGGGCCTGGCACTTCGGGACACGCGGGGGCGCATCCATTCGCTGCTGGTCGCCGATGTGCATGAAGGGCGGATGGCGTCGATTTACGTGATAAGAAATCCTGAGAAGTTGGGCCGGGCCGGGTAGCTGCCAGAAAGTCCCAAACCTTCCAAATAGTCCCAATCAGGTTGACACTCTGCTAACAAATACCTATGTTCGAATGCGCTTCGGAGTTAGCCGTGCGGGGTGCATGCGTGCTCGACAGGTGGCGAAATGATGTACTAGCATTAGCGTCGCCTAATCGACATCATTCGGTTAAGCAACCCCGCCACCAGCATGTCCCATTACCAGAGGAGTCGTTCATGCATTCGTTCGTCGGGGCGTCAGCTCGCCGTGCCACATGGCTGATTGTGGCAATCGCGGTCGGGTTCGCCATGTTCGCCGCCCAGGCTGCCAGCACCAGTGCCCAGGCTACGCCCTCCATTCAGGTTTCGAAGACCGAGGTCAACCCGGACGGTGATACCGTCACGGTCACGGGCTCCGGGTTCCTGCCCGACCTCGCGGTTGGCACCCGCCCGCCGCTCGCGGGCCAGCCCGCGGGCGTGTACATCGCGTTCGGCTCGTTTGCGGATGTTTGGAAGCCATCGGAAGGCGCCCCGAGCTCGGCGCGGCCGACCACGCCGATG
>CALFYR010000263.1 GCA_937954195.1 uncultured Dehalococcoidia bacterium | reverse complement strand
GGAACCGCGCACGCCAGTAAGCGGATCGTGGCGCAACACGCTGGCCCGCGTCAGCCAGGACTATTGGCGATTGAGCACGTAGTCGATTGCGGCTCCAACGGCATCGTCGGTCATTAACCAGCGTGTGCTCCCACCCCGAGCCCAGAGCCTGTCGTCGTGCCACCGAATTCCCTGCTCGCGAAGTGACCTGGTGGCATGTGCCTTAATCGCGGTGAGAGTCCGTGCGGGATCGCGACCTTCGGCGGTGAGAACCAGGTGTACGTGGTTCGTCCGTACATTCAGCGCGTGGAGGACGAGTCCGAGCGCAGCGCACGTTTCCCGAATTGCGGCGTCGAGCACCAGCCGCTGGTGCTCGGTAAGGACAACCTCTCGGGAACGCATCCGACCGCGCGCGGCACCCTCGATACGTCTATCCGGTGCATGACGCCGCTCGCCGTAGCCGTTTCGGCTCTCGTCCACCCAGCCGCGTTCATCGCCGGGGAGCCAGGTTCCATAGGTGCGCCAGGTGAGGAATAGGGCCAACGGCGGCACCCCAAGAGTGTAAGCCTGAATCCGTGATGGGCTCACGCGATACAGTTGGGGTTGGCCGCGATCCGCTTACTGGCGTGCGCGGTTCTTGTGCCACTGGCTCCTATGCGCGATAAACAACCCCATGACCGCTCGCTCCGCAACCGTCTCGCGCCGTACCGCCGAAACCAGCATCGATATCACCCTCAACCTCGATGGCAGCGGCAAGTTCGTCACCGAGACAGGAGTGGGCTTCCTGGACCACATGCTCAGCCACATCGCCAAGCATGGGGTGTTCGACCTGGAGGTCCGCTGTAAGGGCGACCTCTGGATCGATCAGCATCACAGCGTGGAAGACATCGGCATCTGCCTCGGCGAGGCCTTGGCCCAGGCCGTGGGCGACAAGGCCGGGCTGGTCCGCGCGGGGTCCGCGTACATGCCGCTTGATGAAGCGCTCGCCTTCGCGGCAATCGACCTGAGCGGGCGGCCGTACGCCGCGCTGGACCTGAAGCTCCTGGGGCGGGAACTCGGCGGTATGCCCCCGGACCTTTTCAACCACTTCCTCGAATCCTTCGCCTTCGCCGCGAAGATCAACCTGCATATCCGCGTGCTCGCCGGGACAAACGACCACCACAAGATCGAGGCCGCGTTTAAGGCGATGGCGAGGGCGCTCGATGCCGCCGTCCGGGTTGACCCACGCCGCGGGGGCGATATCCCCAGCACCAAAGGCTCGCTGTAAGGAGCACCCCCCAATGCCGGTGGTCCGCACGCCGCGCCGCCGTTTCACCTTCGGCCCGTGGCTCATCATGCTCCCTATCGTGCTGGCGGCGGTCGCGGGGATATCCGGGCTGGCCATCGGCGTCTGTTCGGTGATTGCGCCGGGCGAAGGCCCGCTGGGCGGTTTCCTCAACGACATCGCCGGGGTTGAGACTGCCGACCTGCCGGGCGATGCGCGCGCCTTCGATGGGTTCGGCGAACTGGCCGGCGTCCAGGCCTATGCGGGCTCCGATACGCAGTTGGTGGAAATCGAACTGGCACTCGTCCGGCGCGATGGCACCATGGACCTGAAGGCGGAGTACACCCCGAAGCCTGATGCCACGTACACCTTCGTCCGGGAGGTGCCTCGCCCGTCGGACGCACCGCCGCCCGGGGCAGGCGGCGCCAACGTTGGCCCCTGGTACGAGACCGTCTCGATTCGCGCCTACGAACCCGGCCAACGCCGCCGGCGAACCACCATCGGTGGCAGCACCAACTCCGTGGTGACCTACACCAACAAGGGCATGGAACGGGATACATCGGATGCCCGGAGTGGTGAAGTGGCGACCGTCCCGCCGCCCGCCTGCTCCGTTGCCAGCATGTTCGATGCCGCCATCGCGCGCGGTGCGCCCGAGGACGCGGTCGCCCACGTGACCTACAACGCCGACGGATACGAATTCCGAATTAGCGGACTTGGCATCGCTCTCGACTTTGACCACGAGTGCCGCCCGCTGGACTGACGTTTGACACCGCTGTTAACGGGCGACACGATCCCGCGACTGTGGAAGAGAAGCTCGCGAACTACCTGAAGACCAAGCTCTCGGCCGATACCGTTTCGGTCTCCAACCTGTTCCGAATTCCAGGCGGCGCGTCCCGCGAGACCTGGATGTTCGATGCCGCATGGGAGGCGGGTGGCGAGAAGCACTTCCAGGCGTTCGTCGTGCGGAAGGACCCGCCGGCCAGCCTGCTTGATACCGACCGCGAGGCGGAATACGCCTTCTACTCGACGTTCTGGGATACGCGCGTGCCCGTGCCACGGATGCGCTGGCTCGAACCGGACGCCACGATCCTCGGCGGCCCGTTCTTCATCATGGACCGCATCCTCGGCTGCGAAGCCAATACGCGGACGATCCTCGCGCCGCCCTACCTCCAGGTCCAGGGCGAAATCGCCCGGAACATGTACGAGATCCTCGGCGCCATCGCCTCCTTCGAATGGCGCGGCACCCCTGCCGAGCGCGTCTCGGAGGCGCCCACGGTTGAGACCGCGTGGCAGAAGGAGCTCGCGCACTGGGAAGGCATCATCGATGCCCAGGAACTGAGCCCCCAGCCCGTGATGCGGGCCGCCATCCGCTGGCTCCGCGCGAACCCGCCGCCTCCCGCTCAGCGCATCAGCGTCGTCCACGGCGACTTCCGGGTCGGCAACTTCCTCTACAAGGACGACGGGACGATTCACGGCATTGTGGACTGGGAAATGGCCCATCTCGGCGACCCGATCGAGGACCTCGCGTGGTCGTTCAACCAGTCGTGGCAGTGGGCGAAGGATGGCAGGCCGGGCGGCATCGTCGACCGGGAAACGGCCATCGCTACCTGGGAGCGGGCCAGCGGGCTGAAGGCCGACCGCCAGGCGCTCTACTGGTGGGGGGTGTTCACGAACGTGAAGTGCCAGGGCATCTGGGTCACCGGCGCCCGCTCGTTCCAGGAAGGCCGCACGAATGAGCTGATCCTGCCGATGGTGGCGTACTCGCTCATCAACACCCAGGACCGCTATCTCCTGCAAACTATGGGGCGAATGCCATGAGGCCCAACCCGGACCGCACCCTCCAGGGCGTCGCCGTAACACTCCT
>CALFYR010000262.1 GCA_937954195.1 uncultured Dehalococcoidia bacterium | reverse complement strand
GCCCTTCGGCACCGAGATCAAGAGCACGAACCACGGGCGTGTCGTGATGTCCGAGCTCACGCTCATCCGCGGTGAGCTCGTCGCGATCGATCACGGTGGTGGAATCTTCTCCAGCTACGGCCACATGCAGAAGCGCCTGGTGCAGGTCGGCGACTACGTGAACCGGGGCGACGTGATCGGCGAAGTCGGCTCGACGGGCCTCTCTACGGGTGCGCACCTGCACTGGGAGCTCGCCGTTGGCGGCATCCTCGTTGACGGTCTCCGCTGGCTCGATGGAACGCAGGGCTTCTAGTCCATCGGTTAAGCGCCCTTCGGCCGGTTGCGTGGCGTTCACCCTGATGGCACGCTGAGGGACGGATGCGGGACGGCGGTGGGGACTGGCCGTTCCGGGCAGAGCATCTAGCGGCGGCGCCGCCGGAAAGGCATTACGTCTCGCGAATGGCCATCGCGCAACGCCTCGCGTTTGTCACCGTCTTCCTGACGCTCGTGCTTATTGGAGTTGGTGTGCTCGTCCGCGCCACCGGTTCCGGGCTCGGGTGCCCCGATTGGCCGTTGTGCCACGGCGGCGCTGTGCCGCCCGGCGAGCGCACCGCGATCATTGAGTTCTCTCACCGATTCGTCGCATCGATCGTGGGCTTCCTCGTCATCGCCGTTGCGATTGCTGCCTGGAAGTACTACCGGCACGTTCCGTTCATCGTCTGGGTGGCGACTGCCACGGTGCCGCTGGTGGGATTCCAGGGGCTCCTCGGCGCCATTACGGTGGTGCGCGAACTCCCACCTGAAGTCGTCGCCACTCACCTCATCACGGCGATGCTTGTTCTCAGCTGCGAAGTCGCCGTCACGGTGGCGATGTACATGGAAGACCCTGCGCACCGCGAACAATTCGACCGCTCGGTCGCGGCCTCCCGCGATGTCGGCCGCTGGGCGCTCTGGGGAGCGCTCTGGCTCCTGGCGCTCATGTGGGTCGGCGGATACATGGCGGAGAGCGGCGCCTCGACGGCTTGTGAAGGCTGGCCGCTCTGCAACGGCGGTGTCCTCCCCGCGAACGATGACCAGGAGATCACACACATGCTGCACCGCTACCTGGCGGGCGCCTTCATCGTCTTCGTGATTCCGATCCTGGTGCTCGCCTGGCGCCGGCGCGCCGAGATTCGCTGGGCGACGCTCTTTGCCGGGTCTCTCGCGGTGCTGTATGCGGCGCAGGTGCTCGTGGGCGCTCTCAATGTCTGGTACACGTTCCCCGAGCCGCTCACCATCAGCCACACCGTGATCGCTTCGCTGATCTGGTTTACGCTCTCGACGGCCATTGCGCTCACGTACTACGCGCCCACGGCCGAAGCACGCTCTCACGAGTTCAGGAAGGCCGGTGCCACTGCATGACCGCAAACGCAATGACGCTCGCCCGGCCCAACGTGCTGGCGACGCTGCGGAACTACGTCGCCCTGACGAAGCCACGCGTCATTTCCTTGCTTCTCGTTACGACGGTCCCCGCGATGGCTGTTGCGGAGCGCGGTTGGCCCGGCACATGGCTCGTCCTCGCCACGCTCATCGGCGGCACGCTTTCGGCCGGTGGCGCGAATGCCATCAACTGCTGGTATGACCGGGACATCGACGCGATCATGCGTCGCACGCGCACGCGACCAGTGGTCACCGGCGCCATCGAACCGGGTCACGCGCTCGCGTTCGGCATCGGGCTCGGCGCCTTCGCATTCGCGTTCCTCTGGGTGTTCACCACGCTTCTTGCCGCGATCCTCGCGCTCGCCGCACTGCTCTTCTACGTGTTCATCTATACCATTGCCCTCAAGCGCCGCACTCCACAGAACATCGTGATCGGCGGAGCAGCGGGCGCGTTCCCGCCGATGGTCGGCTGGGCAGCGGTGACGGGCGATCTCTCGCTTGCCCCGTGGGTGATGTTCGCGGTCATCTTCATGTGGACACCTCCCCACTTCTGGGCGCTTTCGTTGCGGCTCGAAGGCGATTACGCCGAAGCGGGCGTGCCTATGCTGCCGGTCACCGATGGCCCGGCGTACACGCGCGTGCAGATCCTGCGCTATAGCGTCATGCTCGTCCTGGTCACGCTGCTGATGGGGCCGGCGGCCGACCTCTCGTGGATCTACTATGGCGCCTCGGTCGGGCTCGGTGGGTGGTTCGTTTTCCTTGCCTACCAGCTCTGGCGGAAGCCGGCCGATACCCCTCCGATCAGGCTCTACAAATACTCGCTTATCTACCTGGCGCTGCTCTTCGTCGCCATGGGCGTCGACGCGTCAGTCCTCGGCTAAGGGTCCCCGTTTCTCACGACGCTTTTAGCGCTTCGGTATGGCACCTTGCCATTCCGCGGACTGGCCATTGGCGGAATCTGTCTCATTCGCCCGTAAGTCCTATCAGCAAGCTCACCCTGGGGCGGTTTCCGTTTCCTTGACAGGGTAGGTATCCCGTCCTATAACTCCGATTGCGACGCCGTTCACAACCGGAATCCGCCCCTGGCGTTCTATCGTCGTGCGCGGTGCAAACGGGTCGGGAGGGGAGCTAGAGGAATGCCTTCATCCGGGATGCCACGGCAGTTGCGCCGGGCCGTTCTTCTGCTCAGTTTTGCCCTTCTTGCTCTCGCCTCCGTTTCTCTCGCAGCGGCGCAGGCCGGCACCCCCAATCCGATTACGGAAGAGGGTGAGAAGATCGGCGAACTCTGGGTCTTCACCCTCATCATCGCCGGCATCGTCTTCTTTGCTGTCGAAGGCGCGCTCATCTACGCGATCATCCGCTACCGCAAGAAGAACGATGAACTGCCCAAGCAGACGCACGGCAGCACGATCATCGAGTTCATCTGGACGGGCATCCCGGTCCTGATCGTCATCGCGCTCTTCACGTACTCCATCATCGTCCTGCGCGACATCGAGAACGAAGCCGACCCGCAGGACCTCACCATCAACGTCCGGGGTTTCCAGTTCAGCTGGCAGTTCGAATACGCCCTGAATGACCTCGGTACGAATAACGATCCGGCCGCTGAAGGCGCCATCACCATCATCGGGAACGCCGCGCAGGAACCCGAACTGGTCATCCCCGTTGGCGAACCGGTCGAGTTCGCGCTCGCCTCATCCGACGTTATCCACGCGTTCTACGTGCGCGACTTCCTGTACAAGCTGGATGTTGTGCCTGGTCGTGATAACCGCTTCGTGATCACTGCCAACGAGACCGGTGAGTTCTTCGGTCAGTGTGCCGAACTCTGCGGCCTGGACCACGCGCTCATGCGCTTCCGCCTGCGGGTTGTCGAACGTGACGAGTTCGACGCGTGGGTCGCAGAAAACGCGCCGGCCCCCGAAGAGGAAGCCGTAGCGAACGCAGACTAATTCCCGGGCGAGCCGCCGCCCGCTGATCACTGGCCGCGAAGGACGGCCGCCACGGAAGGGAGAGGGCCGTTCGGCCCAGGAGGAACAATGGCCAGCATCGCAGTCCCACGCCCCAAGGGGTATCAACGGCCAGTCATTCTCGATTGGCTGATGACCGTCGATCACAAGAAGCTCGGCATCCTCTATCTGTACACGACGATGTTCTTCTTCGGCGTGGGCGGTGTTCTCGCGCTCCTCGTCCGCACTCAGCTGGCCGTCGCGGACAACTCCTTCGTCGGCAACGACGCGTACAACCAGATCTTCACCATGCACGCCTCGGCGATGCTCTTCCTGTTCATCATCCCCGTTTGGGCCGGGTTCGGTAACTACATCGTGCCGCTCCAGATCGGGGCGATGGACATGGCGTTCCCTCGTATCAACGCTCTCTCGTTCTGGCTGGTGCCCCCGGCCGGCATCCTCATGTTCTCCGGCTTCCTGGTGGATGGCGGCGCCGCCGCCGCCGGGTGGACCGCCTATAGCCCGCTCGCCCGTGGCGCTGGCACCGGCCTGGACCTCTGGATCATCGCCGTCATCCTGCTCGGTATTTCATCCACGATTGGCGCCGCGAACTTCATGGTCACCATGTTCCGGATGCGCGCGCCGGGCATGACGATGTTCCGCATGCCGATCTTCTGCTGGACCATGATGGTCACGGCCGTCCTTCAGCTCCTCGCCACTCCCGTGCTCGCTTCCGCGCTCGCGATGCTCTACATCGACCGCAACTTCGGTGGCGCCTTCTTCGATCCGAATGGCGGTGGCAACGCCATCCTCTGGCAGAACATCTTCTGGTTCTACTCCCACCCGGCGGTCTACATCATGATCCTCCCGGGCATGGGCATCATCTCTGAAGTCCTGCCGGTCTTCTCGCGCAAGCCACTCTTCGGTTACAAGGCGTTCGTGTTCGCGACGATGGGCATTGGCGGCCTCGGATTCAGCGTGTGGGCGCACCACATGTTCACCACCGGCGCGGTGCTCAAGCCGTGGTTCGGGTTCATGACCTTCATGATTGGTGTGCCGACCGGCGTGAAGATGTTCAACTGGCTGGGCACCATCTGGCGCGGCTCTATCACATTCGAAACGCCCATGTTGATGGCGCTCGGCTTCCTGAGCATGTTCCTGATTGGCGGAATCAACGGCACGTTCTCGGCCGCGGTGCCCGTCGACTTCGCCCTCCACGACACCTACTTCGTGGTCGCGCACATTCACTATGTGCTCTTCGGCGGCGCGGTGTTCGCAGTGTTCGCCGGACTCTACTACTGGTTCCCGAAGATCTGGGGCCGGCGCCTCAATGAACGGTTGGGCCAACTGCACTTCGGGCTGATGTTCATCGGGTTTAACCTCGCGTTCTTCCCGATGCACCTGCTCGGCCTCGATGGCATGCCCCGCCGCATCGCCACATATGCGGATGAAGCGGGCTGGGAAACCCTCAACCTGCTTTCGACGATGGGTGCGTTCCTGATCGGTGTCTCGATGCTTCCATTCATCGCGGCCGTCATCATCGCCTTCCTAAAGCCGAAGGATCAGCCGAACGACCCGTGGCAGGCGAACACCCTCGAGTGGTGGACCACCTCGCCGCCTCCTGTCCACAACTTCGACGATCTGCCCGAGGTCCACTCGGAGCGGCCGCTCTTCGACCACCGCCACGGCGGCGCGGCACACCACTAGGCGAGAGCCAAAGCAACCGAGGGAGATGACGATTCGATGGCATCGCACGGAGTAGCAACACAGCACAAGGAAGGCCTGAGCAATGGCATGCTCGGGTTCATCCTGTTCATCGCCTCGGAGGTGATGTTCTTTGGCGGCCTCTTCGCCGCCTACTTCATCGCCCGGGCCGATGCTCCCTCCTGGCCGCCGGAAGAACTCCTCACCGCCGACCAGGTCGCTGCCGGCGTGGAACTCCACCTGGAGTTCTGGCTGCCGTTCATCGCGACGATTCTCCTGGTCCTGAGTTCCGTCACCATTCAGCTCGGCGTTTGGGCCATCCAGAAGGGCGACCGCGCCGCGCTCATCCGCTGGCTGTTCATCTCGATCGCGCTGGGCCTCATCTTCCTCACCGCGCAGATCTACGACTACACCCAGCTCCCCTTCGGCGCCGACGACACCATCTTCGGCACGACCTTCTATACGCTCACCGGGTTCCATGGCGCGCACGTGTTCGGCGGTGTCATCTTCATGATGGTCATCCTGGCGCGTTCGCTTGGGGGCCAGTTCTCGGCCAGCCACCACGAAGCCGTCGAAGCCTGCTCGTTCTACTGGCACTTCGTCGACGTCGTCTGGATCGCCCTCTTCACTATTCTCTACATCGTCTAGACAGCCTGAGCTGCAGGGGAGACAGCACCCGATGGACCATTCGAGCAACGCACACGGTGATCACGGCGACCACGGTGAAATCCATCTGCCCGATCCGAGCATTTGGCCGCTCGTTGTCGGAGCCGCGGCGCTGCTTCTTGGCTTCGCCCTCATTTACTGGACCCGAGACCGCGATAGCGCGATCGCCGGCCCCCTTCTTGGCGCGGGCGTCCTCGCCACCATGATCTCGGCCTTCGGCTGGGCGTACGAAGACGGCCGCATGAAGAAGAAGGCGGAAGAAGGCGCTCATTCGAAGGAGCGCGACGCCCGCTACACCCAGGTCGTGACCTTCGGCATCGTTGAAGGCATGCTCGACCAGGCGCGCGCCTCCGGCATCATCTCCGCGCTCGAATCCAAAGACAGCACCCTGATGAACCTCGACGGTTTCCAGGACCTTCGCATCATCGCCTCGCCGGCCGCCTCAGGCCCATCGCAGGTG
>CALFYR010000261.1 GCA_937954195.1 uncultured Dehalococcoidia bacterium | reverse complement strand
AGCCGGCGCAGGTCGCCCGGGCGCTCGCCGGGCCGCAGTTCTTCAAGGCGCTTACGACCGCCGTCGCCGGCGCGCTTGGGCCCCTGGCCGAAATCATCATCGACGACACGGTCGAGGACCTCGGATTCACGCGAGCGAACTTCCCGCGCGACATGGTGGCATCACTGGCCGAACGCATCAGTTCCGAGATCAAGGACAACGACAAGCGCGTCCGCTTCCAGCAGACGATGCTGGCGATGCTCCGTCCCCAGGCCGCTTAGGTCCCCTCGCCGAGGAGCCCCCGGAGCTTCTTCAGCGCCCGGGATTGGCGTGCCTTCACCGCGTCCAGCGAGGTGCGCATCACCTCGGCCGTCTCCTGGAGCGAAAGCCCGTGCAAGAAGCGCAGGGTGATCACCTCCGCATCGGCCTTCGGGAGTTCGGCGATCGCGGCGGCGAGGGCTATCTGGTCCGTTGTGGCCTCGGGGCCGTCCCCAGCTCCATCGAAGGCGGCCAGTTCCAGCATCGGCGGCCGTCGGAACATATTCCGCCGGTGTTCGGCCACGACGTTTCGGGCGATCCCGAATAACCATGCCCGGGGCGGGAGCCCCCGATCCTGGATCGACGATGCACTTCGCCATGCCTGTTCGAACACCTGGGCCGCAAGGTCTTCCGCATCACCTTGCCGCCCGGTCCGCGAAAACGCATACGAGTAGATCGCCGGCATTTCGCGCTCGAACAACAATCGCCACGCCCCGGGCTCACGCTGCCGAATCCGTTCTATCTCACCCGCTGTCGGTGCGGCCGGAGGGGCGTCGCTGGCGCCACCGAACGCGACGGCCAGCACCATCGCACGAACATCGAACTGCAGACGATGGACCGTCACGAATCGTCGCCCCCGCTGCCCGAAACGGAATCGTCGTCATCACTGGAGTCCCGGTCGTCACCGGGTTCCGTCCGATCATCGCGATCGATGTCTCCGCCGTTGTCATCCGAACCGTCATCCGGGGTCTCGGTCTCGAAGTCATCCTCGTCTTCGGTCGGCGAGGCGGAAGGAACCGTCGGTGTGCCCGCGCCGGGCGGTGGAGTGCTTGTTCCGGGCGTCTCCGTTTCCGGACCTCCGGGTGTCGTCGTCGCGGCAGGCGACGTGACGACGGTGGTTACCGTACCGCTCGGTGTGCCCGGTGTGCCTCCGCTCTGCGTCGGTTCCGCGGTTGGTGTCTGGCCGGGACTCGGGGTGGTATTCGGGTCGGGGGTCGCCGACGGGGACCCGGCGTCAGCTGTCGCACCTGGAGAAGGCTCGGCCGTAGCGGTTGTACCGGGCGTTGGCGTCGCGACGCCCGGCCCACCCCCGCTATCGCGTGGATCCAGGTTCCGGACCA
The DNA here is from genome assembly GCA_937954195.1 of uncultured Dehalococcoidia bacterium. GTDB lineage: Bacteria > Chloroflexota > Dehalococcoidia > Tepidiformales > Tepidiformaceae > Amarobacter. The sequence continues at coordinate 4,811 of CALFYR010000261.1, read as the reverse complement.
GGGACCCCGCGAAGTCCGCCACCGCCGTCGCCGCTTCGTACGGAGACGTCCCAGACACGATCGAAGCGGTACCGCCGCTAAGGGTCAGGAAGAGCAGGCCGGCCGCGAGCCGCTGGGAGAACGGGCGTGGCGCCGGACCCACACCGAGCCACCCAACCAGCCCCACCCACCACGAGTCTCGATCCCGTTCGAGCGTGCGCTCGAACCGGGCACTCAACCGCATGCGGGTGGCCTCGTCGGGGCCGGGGAGAACGAGACCACTCACGTCGCTCGCGAGATTGACGAGCGCCCGCACGTCACCCTCGTGCGGGCCGGGCACGTGCCGGCCCGCAAGGGCTTCTTCGAGTCGTTCCGCAAGCTCGTCCACGTCGATTCCCCCGGCGCTCACCAGCTAGTCGTCGTCCGAGCCGCGGCCCCGAGAATCATCGCCATTGTCATCTCGTCCACGGTTTCCGCTGTCATCGTCGTCGTCGTCATCATCGTCGTCGATGGACGATCCGCCCCCGTTCACGTCCCGATCGTCCCCAGGTTCGAACCGGTCATCGCGGTCGCGATCACCACCGTTGTCGTCTGGTCCATCTGGTGTGGAACTCGCCGACGGCGAGCTGCTGGCCGATGGTGAACCATCGAGCGTCGCGTTGGTGCTGCCGTTCTGGTCCCGGTCATCACCGGGTTCAAAACGGTCGTCCCGGTCCCGGTCGCCCCCGCTGTCATCGGATGTCTGTGACGAGTCACCTGGCGTAGGCGTCGACGCGGCCGCATTTCCGCTCACGGCGGAAGGCGAGCCGTCATCGACAGGCGCGGCCGGCGACCCGTTCTGGTCCCGGTCATCGCCGGGTTCGAACCGGTCATCCCGGTCCCGGTCACCGCCCCGGTCATCGAACGTCCCGGCCGTGGCTCCCACGGTCGGAGACGACGTGCCAACCCCCTCCTGTGATGAGGCCCCAGCATTCTGGCGGTCATCGCCGCCTTCGCTGCGGGAATCCCGGTTCAGCGTCCCACCGTTGTCATCGCTGCCCGAACCGACGATGGGGGTCGTGGCGGGTGTGTCAGTCCCCGGGTCGTTTGCTGCCTGGGTGAGTGCGAACCCGCCCAACCCAATCGTCAGTGCCGCCCCTGCGGCCATTCCAATGAACGTTCGTGATGCAGCCATCGGTCCCTCCGACTGTCTTTCACCGCGTACATCGGAAGTGAGAGTCAAAAGGTGTCAGGTAAAGATGAAGTTGCAAGGTCTTGGGCAGTTGCACGGGCGCCAACTGTGGGAAACTACTCCCATGCGAGGCTTCGAAATTTCGATCGGTGGCATCAACCGCAAGCCCACCGGCGCCCAGCGGCTTGTGGCGTTCGTTATCACGTGGCTCATCACCGCCGTCGCTGTGTGGATCGCCGCCGAACTCATCGGTGGCATTCACCTGGAAGGCTGGCGTAGCACGCTCATCGTGGCGCTCATCCTCGGCCTGTTGAACGCCTACCTGAAGCCGCTCCTCGTCTTCGGCACGTTCCCGGCGCTCATCCTCACCCTCGGGTTCGCGCTCATCCTGATTAACACCGCGCTGTTGGCGCTCACCGCCTGGATCGCCGGCAAGTTCGATTCCATCCGCTTCGATATCGATGGCTTCTGGGCCGCGTTCTTCGGCGCGGTCATCATCAGCATCGTCAGCTTCCTGCTCACGCAGCTCATCAACCCCAAGAAGGTCGCCCGGAAGGTCAGTTAGCCATGGGCGGCGAAGTTGAGGTGTTCGACCTTCGCCGCATGTTCCTTGGCGATGAGCCCATCTGGTTCCTGGCGGAGATCGTCTTCCGCACCGTCTTCATGTTCGTCTACACGCTGGTCCTGGTGCGCATCACCGGGAAGCGTGGGCTCGGCGAGCTCTCTCCCTTCGAACTCCTGATGGTCGTCGCCCTCGGCTCGGCCGTCGGCGACCCCATGTTCTACGCCGATGTACCGCTTGTGCATGCCATGGCGGTCGTCACGGCCATCGTGTTGCTGCAACGCGGCGTCGCAATCCTGGTCGATCACTCCGAGAAGGCCGAACGCTTCGTCGAAAGCACCTCGTCCCGCTTCGTCGTCGATGGCGTGGTGGATACAAAGGCCATGCACGCCGAACACTTCGCCCGCGACGAGCTCTTCATGCTGCTGCGCGAAGAGGGGGTCGAGCATCTCGGGCAGGTGAAGCGCGCCTACCTCGAACCCTCCGGGCGGATCAGCGTTTGGCTGTATCCAAAGGAGGAGGTTCGCCCGGGCCTGCCTCTCACGCCGGCAACCGACCCCGATTACCCCGAACCACTCGACGCTCGAGCTTCCGTTTCGGAAGAAACGGACCTCGCCTGCTGCACATGCGGTGCAATCCGCGGCGCCGTCCCCGGCGAACCGCTCGGCGCCTGTGTTGCCTGCGATAACGTCACCGGCTGGGCCCACCCGGCGCAGTCGGTTCGCGGCGAAACGGGCGGAAACGGCGGGACGAGCCGCCGTTCGCGCCGGGGAATACTCGGCCGCTAGCCGAATCCTTTGCCTCGCGTGAACGAACTCCGTAGTATCGGCTCAGCCGCCAACCCCCGGACAGGACGGCGAGCCGACCCCCGAGGTTCCTTTCAATGCGCATCACCGATGGCATCTACCAGCTGCTCACACCCTTCCCGCAGTTCACCATCGAGGATGCGAAAGCCCTCCGCGTGCAGCTTCAGGAGCATCCCCGCGTCACCAAGGGCCTCCCGTACGTCCTCCCGTACCTCATTAAGGACGGCGACGACACCGTCCTCGTCGACTGCGGCTGGAACACCGATAGCGCCTACCAGGCGCTCGAAGAGGGCATGAAGGAGCACGGCTCCCACCCGTCGGAAATCACCAAGCTGGTCATCACCCACGTCCACCCGGACCACTACGGCATGGCCGGCCGCCTGAAGCAGCAGAGCGAACTCGAACTCGTCATCCACGAAAAGGATGCCGAAGTCATCAACACGCGCTACTTCGCTCCGAAGGGCCTCGTCGATGACATGGCCGCTTTCATGGAATCGAACGGCGTGCCCCCGATGGATACCCCGAACATGTCTCGCGGCTCAATGGGCATGATTGGCATGGTCGCCGCCGTCCCCCCCGATACCGAGGTGAAGGGCGGCGAAACCTTCAAGGTCGGCGACTTCGACTTCGAGATCATCTGGACGCCTGGTCACTCGCCGGGGCACATCTGCCTCTACGAGCCGAACCGCAAGATCTTGCTCACGGGCGACCACATCCTGCCGACCATCACGCCGAACGTCTCGATCCACGCCCAGACACACGGCAGCCCGCTCGGTGACTACATGCGCTCGCTCGACCTGCTCCTCAACCTGGACGTCGAACTCGTCCTCCCGGCGCACGAGTTCGAAATCAAGGACCTGAAGAAGCGCATCGCCGAGATCGAATCCCACCACGAAGTCCGCCTCGACGAAATGGTCGCCTGCGTGGATAGCGGCGGTTCCACCGGCTGGGAGGTCGCGGGACGGGTGAAGTGGGCGACTGGCACCCTCGCCGAGTTCGAACCACACATGCAGCGCGCCGCCGTCGGCGAGACGCTCGCCCACCTGGAGTACCTGTTCGAACAGGGCCGCCTGGGCAAGGTGATGCGCGGCAAGCAGCTCTACTGGCTCCCGGTGTAGGTCAGACCAGGGCGTCGTCCTCATCCGGCCCGTGCGCCCTTCCCGAAACCACCCCGGGCCGAATCCTCCACGCCACCATCCCCAGCCGCATGAAGCGCTGCTGCAGCATCTGCGCGGCCCATTCGGGAGCGTCCGCCAGCGAGGCGCTCAGCTTCGCCGCGAAATGCCCGTACTCCGCCTGGTCCGTCACCACCTCCCACGTGCCTTCACCGCTCACGCTCGCCCATTCGAACGGCCCGGTCGCTCCGGTGCTATCCACCTGGAACGCGACAGCCCGCGAACCCTCCGCCATTTCCGTCTTTCGGCCTGGCGTCGTTAGCCCGCACAGCGCCCCTTCGAACCACGTGTAGAACACCGGCACCACATACAACTCGTCGTCCGTCGCGAACCCCAGCCGCACCACGCGCTCCCGCTCCAGCACGTGCTCAATCTCGTCCGCCGTCAGATCCCGAAAACCCACCGCCCGCACCCTACCCGTTCAACCGGAGCCGCGCCACCACGCGTTGGGTAGCCCCCTCTCCCGCCGCTTCGGTGGGAGAGGGCTGGGGTGAGGGCCAGCCGTCGCGACGACCACCGAGCAGTCCCAACAAGCGCCACCCCGGGGGTAAGGCTAGTGCCACACCCCGTATCCGCCGACCACCACCGGCCGACCCTCACCGCTCTCAACGTCGAGCAGCCACGTGGCAGCCAGTTCCGGCTGGTCCTCCATCCACTCCCAGGTCGAGAACGAAATCAGCCCCGGCGCAACCACCTTCAGGTCCTGGATGCTGAAGAACGGGATCACTCGCTGGATGCCGCCTTCTACCGTCGCGATCGTGATGCCGTTCTGACCGCGCGGCGCGTACGACTCGTGCCACACCACGGTGTCGTCATCCAGCCACGCCGAGAGCTTGCCGGTCGAGCCGCCGCATCTGCCGCCGCCTTCGAACTGGGGCGCGCGCGCCAGCACCGTGGTCCGTCCCGTCTCCATGTCGATGATGCGGATATCGCCGAGGAACGATGCGCTCAGCACCTTCGTCCCGTCCGGCGAGATCGAGAGCTCGCCAAGGTACGCGTCCTCCTCGAGGTCGATGCTCACCTCGTTTCGTGTCCCATCGAGGAACACCTGGACGACCGTAGAGCCATCCGCCGAACCCACCACCGAACGGCCATCGGGCGCCCAGTTCGGCCACAAA
>CALFYR010000260.1 GCA_937954195.1 uncultured Dehalococcoidia bacterium | reverse complement strand
CTCTGGATAATCCCGTAGGTCAGCGTCGGCGTATCGATCTCCCCACCACCCGCCTCCCGCACCAGCCGCGCCGTGAAGTTAATCGCCTCCCGCGCCGCCGAACCGAACATCACGTTCTGCGTCAGCGCGCTATCGCCGCTGCCCTGGCTCAGCAACACCGCCTCCTGCACCTTCATCTCATCAGGCACACCCGCCAGCCCCACCATCCCCAACACTTTCAGACACCCGGCCAGCACATGTTCCGGCGCCACAATCCCCACATTCGTCTGCCAGCAGAAGTTCTGCGCCTCCTGCAACGCGCGCTCCGCATCCGCCGAAAGTGTGATCTGATCAGCCATCCGCCAATTCTACGGCCCCGATCCGCTAGCCATTAACTGACGACTGCCTCCTGACTAATTGAGCGGTGCGCGCCCGGTTAGCCATGCCCTCGTCCCCGGTGCCCATCACCCCACCACCTCCCCCTCCGCACAACAAGAAACCCCCTCTCCATGACAGTGGAGAGGGGGCAGGGGGTGAGGGCAATACCGTGAGGTCTACGCCGCCTCCGGCTCCACTATCGCGTGGCATCCCGGGCAATACGTCTTCTCTCGGGCCGAAAGAAACTGCAGCGAGCAGTGCGGGCAAACAACAAGTCGTCGATTCATGGGTGCGCTCTCCTTAGCGGGGTCTCCATCGAGAATCGCACCTTCCCCGCAATCCACCCAGACCAATCTTTTGATGGATTGTCGAAACTCCATAGTTTCGCTGTATGGATGTACCCGTTCGGCCTATCTACTGACGTCCATGTGGCCCACCTCGCGGCACGTTCCTCCCATCTGCCCTAGACTTGAAGGTAACCACAAATCCATCGCCGGAGTGTCTGCTTGGCTCTCATCGTGACCACCACGAACACCATCGAAGGGCGTCCCGCCACCGAATACCTCGGCATCATCGCCGGCGAAGTCATCCTCGGCGTCAACGTCTTTAAAGATATCGCCGCCGGCTTCCGCAACATCGTCGGCGGCCGCTCCGGGAAATACGAAGAAGAACTCCGCAAAGGCCGCGATGGCGCCATCGAAGAGATGGTCCAGCGCGCCGCCGAACTCGGCGCCGATGCCGTCATCGGCGTCAAAGTCGATTACGAAACCGTCGGGGGGCAGATGCTCATGATCACCGCCTCCGGCACCGCGGTGAAGCTCGGCTAAGGCTGGTTCCTTAAACCGCCGCCCGTAGGCTTCCCACCACCACATCTCGCGTTCAGGAGGCAGCGAACCATGGTTACGAAAGTTGGCATCAACGGCTTCGGCCGCATCGGCCGGCAGGTCCTCAAGGCAATCACCGACCGCTATCCCGGCAAGCTCGAAGTCGTCGCCATCAACGACCTCGTCCCAACCGACGTCAACGCCAACCTCCTGAAGTACGACTCCAACTACGGCCGCTGGGACAAAGACATCCGCGCCGAATCCGACGCAATCGTCGTCGATGGCCGCGCCATCAAGGTCTTCTCCGAACGCGACCCCGGCGCCATCCCCTGGGGCTCCGTCGGCGTGGAAATCGTCATCGAATCCACGGGCCTCTTCACCGACGCCACCAAGGCCGTCGCCCACAAGCGCGATTCCGTGAAAAAGGTCATCATCAGCGCTCCCGCCAAGAACGAAGACGTCACCGTGGTCCTCGGCGTCAACGCCGAGAAGTACGACCCCTCGAAGCATCACGTCATCTCGAACGCCAGCTGCACCACCAACGGCCTCGCTCCGGTGGTGAAGGTCATCGTCGATAACCTCGGCCTGCAGAAGGGCCAGATGACCACCATCCACAGCTACACCAACTCCCAGCAAATCCTCGATAAGGCCGCCGGTAGCGACCTCCGCGAAATGCGCGCAGGCCCGCTCAACATCGTCCCCACCTCCACCGGCGCCGCCAAGGCCCTCCGCCTCGTCATCCCCGAAGTCGATGGCCGCCTGGATGGCCTCTCCTACCGTGTCCCCACGCCCACCGTCTCCATCGTCGAAGTCGTCGCCCTCACCGAAAAGGACACCACGAAGGACGACCTCAACGCCCTCCTGAAAGAGACCGCCGGCGAGAAGATGAAGGGCATCCTCGGCATCACCATGGACCCCGTCGTCTCCATGGATATGAAGGGCGACGAACGCTCCAGCATCGTCGATGGCCTCTCCACCAACGTCGTTGGCGGCAACCTCGTCAAAGTCGCCGCCTGGTACGACAACGAATGGGGCTACGCCTGCCGCATCAGCGACCTGACGAACTTCGTGGTCGACAAGGGCCTCTAGCCGCAGCCTCCAGCAACTACCCGTCGTGGCGGCCTGGACAGGCCGCCACTTCCGTGTTCGCCACCCACGCCCACCCAAACCCCGGCCCCCCGACCGACGATTAGGGGCCAACTGGCCCGGTCGCCATCGAAGCGCCATTGCTACCGTGGTCCCATCAACGCCAGAGGGGGCGTCACCGTGGCAATCCTTCCTATCGTCGACAACACGCGCGAATCTCGCTTCGAAGTAACGGTCGAGGGTCAAGTCGCCTTCCTCGGCTATACCCGCGATGGCGACCGGACGGTCCTCCACACCACCCGCGTCCCGAAGCCCCTCGAGGGCCGCGGCATCGCCGGGCAGCTCGCGAAACACGCCCTCGAGTCCGCCCGCGCTAGCGGTCTAAAGGTCGTGCCCGGCTGCTCCTTCGTCGAAGCCTACGTCGCCCGCCACCCCGAATACGCCGACCTCGTCGAGGCACCCGCTGCCACCTGACACGTTCACCTTTTCCCTTTCACCTTTCGCCTTGCGTCTCTGTACACTCCTCCACCATGACCTCCTCCCCTCCCGGCGCCCTCGCCGGCGTCCGCGTCCTCGAAATCGCCCAGGCCCTCGCCATACCCTTCGCCGGCGAACTCCTCGCCGATATGGGTGCTGATGTCATCAAGATCGAACCGCCCTCCGGCGATGGCATCCGCCACACCATGGAGCCCATCCTCCCCGGCGAAAGCAAGGGATACACCCTTATGAATCGAGGCAAGCGCTCCATCTGCCTCGACGTAACCCGCGAAGAATCCCGCCCGGTCCTCGAACGCCTGGCCAATTGGGCCGACATCGTCCTGGTCTCCATGAAACCCGCCGACCTCCCCCGCTACCGCATCGCCTACGAAAACTTCCGCGCCTGGAACGAACGCATCATCTACCTCGAACACGTCCCGCTCGGCCACCACGGCCCCTTCGGCGGGGACCCGGGCTACGACGTCGTTGTCCAGGCCATGTCCGGCCTCTCAGTCACCACCGCCCGCGAACGCGATGGCGTTCCCATCAACGTCAGGCCCGCCTTCAATGACATGGGCACTGGCGCCTTCTCGGCCCTCGGCGTCATCGCCGCGCTCCGCCACCGCGACCTCACCGGCAAAGGCCAGCGCGTCGAAACCTCCCTTCTTGGCACCGCGATGGCGCTCGGCAACCAGCTCATCAGCTGGTTCGGCGCCACCGATGCCGCCCGCGACGAACCCTTCCGCGAGCAGATGGCCGCCCTCCGTGCGAACGGCGCCGGATTCGCCGAACAGCGCCAGCTCTGGGAGGACACCTACGTCCGCGGCGCCTTCGCCAACATCTACTTCCGCATCTACCGCACCGCCGATGGCTTCATCGCGGTTGGTTGCCTCAGCCCCCAGCTAAACGCCCGATTCCGCAAGGTCACCGGCATCCACGATCCCCGCACCGAGCCCGGCTTCGACCTCGGCGCCGACGAC
>CALFYR010000259.1 GCA_937954195.1 uncultured Dehalococcoidia bacterium | reverse complement strand
ACCTTGCCCTCGAATCTTCCCATTGCTGTTCCCGCCTTCGCTCTCACTGGATGGCGGATTCTGGGTTACCCGTCCCTGCGTGTCACGTGCCGCTGCGGGCTACTGCGCTACTTCGTGTTGTTCCAGTTGAGATGGCTCCGTGGTCGGGGCGGGCCGACATATCACCCCGTCACGGTCTCCCGGTCGATCGCCTCCCGGACCGAGGAAGCGATCAGACGATGGCCCGCGGTGTTGAAGTGGATATCGTCGACAACGAACTGCTCGGCTTGGCCGTGGCGTTCGAGCACCTGGTCCACGGCAAGCACCGGAAAACGATGCGACGTCGCCCGGTCGCTGATTTCCTTGAAGAACCGGCTCCGGTTGCGGAGCCGTTTCGGCTCGGCGTTTCGCCCAAGGCCCGGATACCACGTGACAAGCAGCGTGGTCGTTTCCTCAAATTGCGCGAGGGCATCGAGGGTCCTGCAAACGTATCCGGTGATCTCCGCCTGCGATGTTGGCGGCTCGGTGCCAATTGTGTGGCGCAGAACGTTCCTCGCGAATGCGTTGAAGCCGCGCGGGAGTTCTCCGTCTGTCCGCGTCTTTCCGTCGAACCATCGCTCGACCGCCTTGTATCCGGCGGCCGCGCGGCTGCCAAACAGGCGCTTGACCCGGAATTCGACGTATCCGTTTGTGAAGCCATAGCCGCCGACAGGAAGGACGACGAGATCCGGTTCGAGCTCGGTTACCTTCTTTGCTGCGTACGCGGCCGCGGTCGGCGCACCAGGGAAGAACGGCACCATCGTGACCTCGAGCGCCGAGGGATCGTCCCGCGCGAGCATCGTTCCCCAGCCTTCGCCGCCGATGAACGATCCCACGACGTCGCTGTTGGAGAAGATGAGCACTCGCACGCGGAGAGTATTCACCACGCGCAACCCAGCGTCTCGGCTTCCAGCACCCGCCAGCGGCGGCGAAGCCGATTCAATCCAAAATCCGCGATCCGAAATCCAAAATCAGAAGGCGCGGCTGTCCCACAGGATGTCGCCGATCCCTGCCAGCTTCGCCTGGTGGCGGCTCGCCACGAACAGGAAGTCCGAGAGCCGGTTCAGGTACGGGATGACCTGGTCGCCGACCTGCTCCTCGCGGGAGAGGGCAATTACCAGCCGCTCGGCCCGCCGGCACACGGTTCGGGCCACGTGCAGCTGCGCCGCCGCCATGTCGCCACCCGGGAGGATGAAGCTCGTGAGCGGCTCCAGCTCTTCGTTCCATTCGTCCATCCACGTTTCGAGGTTCTCCACGTGGCGGGGTTCGATCCGGGGTACGGCGAAGCGCTCTTTGTCCTCTTCGAGGATGCAAAGGTCCGAACCGAGGTTGAAAAGCACCTGCTGGATGGTGTGAAACCGCTCCCGCATCGAATCGTGCAGGCCGGCCGCAATCGCCACACCGATCACGCTGTTCAGTTCATCGACGGTCCCATACGCGTCGATGCGCAGGCTGTCTTTGGCGACTCGTTGGCCGCCGCCGAGCGAAGTGGTGCCGGTATCCCCGGACCGGGTGTACACGCGATTGATTCGGACCATGCCACCAGCATGCCCCACGCCGTGCCGTGGCGCGACACCGTTCGGCGCGTCACAATGTCGCCCGAACGCCAACGAATTCGTCCCGGAGTGCCCATGACCGCCCCGACGCCTCAGCGCTGCATCCGCTGCCACTCGCTCTACGAAACGCCGCCCCACATCATGGCCGGCCGCAAATTCTGCTGCGCGAGCTGTTCCGTCGGGTCTGCCTGCGAACACCAGGGCATCCACCGTGCGGCCAACGTCCGGCGTTACGACACGATGTTCGATCGCTTCCGCCAGGTCGCTCACACCGCGACCCCATACGAAACGGACGTCGAACCCGAGCGGGCATAATCCCGCGGCAAATCTTCACCGTCATTGGCGTCATAAGAACAACCATTCGGATCACCGCGGCGGTAGAGTCCCAACTCGAGAGGGCCTGGCGCCTATCCCAGGGAAAGGTGCTCGACCCGCCGGCCCGAAGACTGGGTGGAGAAGCGCGCCCGCCCGCGCGACCTCTCACCCGGCGCCGGCCCTCTGCTACCACCCCCTTGCCGGGGTCATCAGCCGACGTACCATTTCCCCCTGTGACAACTCGCTACGAACTCAACACACCGGAAGTGATCGAAGAGAGCGTGGATGGCGAGGTGCTCATCGTTCACCTCGGCACCGGCGCGTATTACAGCTCTGATGGCTCGGGCGAATTCATCTGGCGCTGCGCCGTCGCCGGTCTCCCCGCCTCCGAGATCGCCTCAGCCGCCGAGGCTCACTTCGGCATCGCCGGCGCCATCGCCGCGGCCGCCGTCGAGCGCATGATCGGCCAATATGTCGAAGAGGGTTTGATTCGCGACCGCAACGGCCGTCCGGCCGAGGAGACTCCTGCTGCCGCTGCCGGGGCGTTCGAGGAGCCGGTGCTGAACAAGTACACCGATATGGAGGAGCTCCTCCTCCTGGACCCTGTCCACGACGTAGAAGAAGCCGGCTGGCCCCACGCCCGCCCCGATCTGAACCGGGCGTAGTCCATGGCCGCCTCTGACCAGGCTGAATTGCGGGAGGCGGCCAGGGCCCAGGCCGAGTTCGCCGCCTTCAACGCTGCGTTCGAACAGGCCACGGCGACCGCAGGCGGCGCCGTTACCGACACGTTTCTCATCGCCGGCAAGAAGGTGCTCATCGAATTCGCCGGTCCTGCGCTTGTCCCCTACCTCACACCTGCGATCGGGCACCTTCGTGCCACGTTCGAAGGCGAACCGGACCTCCGCATTCGCGCCTGGGACTCGAAGTCCACGGGTGTTCCTTTGCCCGCGGCGGCGGGGGATCTGGAGGAGCATCAGCAACGGGGAATGCCCGGATCGTGGGGTCGCGGAACGGTCCTCAGTGCCTACCTGCGCCCAGATCCGGGTCTCTCAATCTTCGACTTCGAAACATCTGAGGGCGTCTATTGGCTCCCGGATGCGGTTCGAACTCCATACGAGGACCGGAGCGGACCGTTCCGCGGCATCCTGAACTGGTACATGAGCCGCAATGGACGACAGTTCATTCACGGCGCTGCCATCGGCGATGATCACGGCGACGGCTTGCTCGTGGTCGGCAAGAGCGGCAGTGGCAAGTCCACCACGGCACTCACCTGCCTGCTCGCGGGTGTGAAGTATGCAGGCGATGACTACTGCCTCCTGGAGCCGGGGTCCCATCCCCGAGTTCATAGCCTCTACGCTTCGGCCAAGCTGCATGGTGACCACCTCAAACGATTCCCTGAACTCGAACCGAAGCTTGCCAACCCACACCGTATCGAGATTGAGAAAGGCGTGCTGTTGCTCGGCGAGCACTTTCCCGACCGCATCGTTCGGGAACTCGTGCCCCGCGCGATCGCCGTTCCCCGGGTCACGGGCGAACCTGAAACGCGAGTCGTCCCCGTCGGCCGTCCAAGGGCCCTTGCCGCGCTGGCGCCCAGCTCGCTCCTCCAACTCGCATCAACTCGCGAGGAATCGATGCGGATGATGGCGGACCTCATCCGGCAGCTCCCTGCGTACGAATTGCAGCTCGGAACAGACCTTCAACAGATACCGGATGTGATTCGGGGGCTGCTCGCGTGTCTGGCGGACCGTGATGGATAGCCCGCTGGTTTCCATCATCATCCCCACCTACAACGGTCGGAAGTACCTGCGAGAGGCTATTGCTAGCGCGGTCGAGCAGACCTGGAGTCCACTTCAGGTGATCGTTGTGGACGATGGATCGACGGACGATTCGGCCGAGATAGCGCGATCGTTCGAGGGCGTGGCGGTCATCCAAAAGGCCAACGGAGGCGTAGCGTCCGCTCGCAACGTTGGCATAGGGGCGGCAAATGGTGATTACCTCGCATTCCTCGATCACGACGACGTCCAGCACCCGCAGAAGACGGCCCGCCAGATGCGAGTGCTGACCCAAACACCCACCGCGGGATTCGCGCTTTGCCACAAACGCTATGTGATCGAGGGCGAAGCGCCGAAATGGTTCCGTGGCCCGCAGGACGGTACGCCAGTCCCGGGCTTTGTGCCGAGCTGCTGGCTCGTCCGCCGGTCAACCTTTGAGAGCGTTGGAGTTTTTGACGAGCGCTTTTCGAATGGTCCGGACTACGACTGGTTGGCACGTGCCAAGGACCTCGGCATCGAGTACGAGATGGTCCCTGATGTCCTCGTGGATTACCGCGTGCACGGAGACAACGAAAGCGGGAATGCTACCGCCGTGAAGCGAGACATGTTGCGTCTGCTTCGTGAATCGCTGGCTCGTCGCAGAGATCCGGGGGGCTCGGCATGACGAGAATTTCGGTCGTCATTCCTGCCCACAATGCTGGCGAGTTCATTGAGATGGCGCTGCGTTCGGTCTTGTCACAGGATCTGGCTGCTCATGAGGTCATCGTCGTCGACGATGGCTCGACCGACGACACTGCAGCCATCGCCGGGGCGTTTGGAGGGTCGGTCAAGGTCATCCAGATTTCGCATAGCGGCGTCTCCAGGGCGAGAAACATCGGAGTCGGCGCTACGA
>CALFYR010000258.1 GCA_937954195.1 uncultured Dehalococcoidia bacterium | reverse complement strand
TCGTCCCGGCGCATGATGCCGTTCATGCCGCCCGCGACCTTGAACTGTGGGTCGACCACGTGGCCGCGTGCTTCGAGAGCTGCCTTCAGGGAATCGAAGTTGGGGAAGCCCTTTTCGAGTTCGAGGACGGGGCCCCGATCCCACATGCGGGCGGCTTCGAAGGCGGCCTGCAGCGACATGCCGTGGTCGATGACGTTGCTGATGGCCTGGGCGACCGAGCCGAAGATCTTGAGCCCGCCCGGGGTGCCAAGGGTCATGAAGGGTTCGCCCTGCTTGAGGACGATGACCGGCGACATGGAGCTGAGGACGCGCTTGCCGGGAGCGATCGAGTTCGTTCGGCCCGGGTTGGGGTCCATGAGCTCCATGCAGTCGTTGAGGAGCATGCCGGTGCCGGGGACGGTCACTTTCGAACCGAACCCCATGTGCAACGTGTTGGTGGTGGCGACGATGCTGCCGTCTTCGTCGATGGCGCAGCAGTGGGTGGTGGATTCGACGAGCGAGGCCGCGGGCACGCCCGCCTGGTACTGCTTCGCACGGGAAAGGTCGAGGTCGCGGCGGCGCTCTTCGGCGTAGGGTTTCGAGGTGAGCCAGGAGACGGGCACGTCGGTGGAGGCGGGGTCGGCGACGTACTTCGTGCGGTCGGCGAAGGCGAGCTTCATGACTTCGGCCCAGAGGTGGACGGTATCGGCTGTGCCGAAGCCCATGGCGCCGAGGTCGAAGCCTTCGAAGATGTTGAGCATTTCAATGATGTGGAGCGGCCCGGAGGACGGCGGCGGCGGCCCGATGATCTCGTGGCCGCGGTAGGTGCCGGTGACCGGCTCGCGCTCGTAGATGGTGTAGTCCTCGATGTCTTCGACGGTGATGAGGCCGCCGTTCTTCGCCATGTCGGCCGCGATCGCGTCGCCAAGAGGACCGCCGTAAAGGTAGCCGGGGCCCTGTTCGGCGATGCGGGCAAGGGTCTGGGCGTAATCGCTGCGGACGATGCGGCTGCCGACTTCGGGGACGTTGCCACCGGGGAGGAACACCTTCGCGGTCTCCGGGTAGCGGCGGATGTTCGCCTCCTGCATCTTCGTGATGGCCTGGAGGTAGGGGCTGACGCGGAAGCCATCGCGGGCGTAGCGGATGGCGGGTTCCATGACCTCGCCGAGCGAGAGGCGGCCGTAGTGTTCGATGGCGTGGGCCCAGCCCATGAGCGTGCCGCCGACTGCGACGGAGAGGTGGCCGACTTCGTTCAGTTCGTCCTTCACCTTGTGGTCGATGCGGCCGGGGATGGGCTCGAACATGTCGGGCGTGGCGCGCTTCGGGACGACCACGTAGTTATCGACCACGGTGCTGATGCCATCGGCCAGGCGGATGTTGACGAAACCCGCGCCGAAGATGGTGACCATCATGGGTTCGACCACCGTGAGGGCGAACATGGTGGCGATGGCGGCATCGACGGCGTTGCCGCCTTTCACGAGCATTTCGGTGCCGGCGAGGGAGGCGAGCGGGTGGTTCGAGGTCACCATGCCTTTCGAGGCGATGGCGGGCTGTTTGATGGTCATGGGCGGGTTGTACGCCGGTGGGGATAGGGCGGCAAGGGATGTAGGACCGGCTGACCGTTTCGCCTCGCGACGGGAAGCGCCACCCTTGGCGGGTGGATGAGAAGGCATCGCTGGACTTGCTGTGGATACCGGTTGGCGCGGGAACGCGGTTTCAGCGGGCGAGCCTGGTGTTGTACGAGGCGGTGGCGGCTGCTCTTTCGCGCCGGGGGAGGGTGGCCCTCGTGCATGCGGGGATCAAGCTGGCGCTGGAAGGAAAGCGGTACACGTTCGAGCTGATGCCGGCGCCGCCGGGCGCGAACCACGACGGCGAGGTGACGGGGCCGGTGGGCGTACGCGGGGCCGATCGGCTGCGGCTGTTCCGCTACCGGGCGTGCCTCTTCGAAGCGAGCGAGCTGCCCGATGAGGCATGGGCGATTGGCGAGCCACTGCGCCTGAGCGACGACCCTGTAACGGTGGGCCGAGTCATCGATTTGCGCCGGGATATCCCGGCGTACACCTGGGGCCGGCGGCGGCGCGGGCATTCGGAGATGCGGACTTCGGACTCGGCGGTTTCGTGGCTGCTGGGGCGGGCGGGTATTGAGGTGGGGGCGATTGTTGTTCCGGAAGGCACACGGGCGCCGGGATGGAAGGCGGGGATCGAGGAGCTGGGGTTTTGGGATGCGGGCCCCAACAAAAGCGGATGACAGGCACGATTTTTTTCTGTTAAGGTCTCCGCGCCCTGGCGGTATGGGGATTGGCGGAGGGATCAGGGGCGACTCACGGCGGGGGAGACGCGATATGACCGAAGCAGGCCACCGGGTGGGCGTGTCCGCAGATGAGACGCTGCGCGTACTTCGCGATTGGAACGATCTCGTTTGGGGCCGCTGCGATTGGGGGCGCGTCCCAGAATTCGCTGGGCCCGAGTACACGCGCCATGAACCCAACGGCACGCGCACCGTGGCAGCTGAGGACCTGGCGCGGGAGATTCGGGGGCGGTATTCGGAGCCCGTACGATTCGACTACGTCGCCTTCGCGGAAGATGACATGGCGTTTGTGACGTGGACAATGCTCGATCGGCCCGGCGGGCCCATTAGTGGCGTGCAGGCGTATCGCGTTGCCGGCGGCAAGCTCGTCGAAACGTGGATCTCGGCAATGCCGGCCGTGGTCTGGCCATCTCCGCCGCCGATTGGCGAAGGCGACCCCGAGGCAAACAAGCGCCTCCTCTGCCGCTGGTACGAGGAGATGTACGAGCAACGGCGCTTTGAGGAGCTGGCCCCGCAACTCTGCGGTCCCGTGTTTACCCGCCATGAGGCGAGCGGCACGTTCGACGTCACCGCCGAAGAACACGGAGCGAGGCTGGCCACCGCTGTGGCCGCCCGGGACGCGGAAGTGGGTGCCACCGCGATGATCAGTGCCTATCGGGTGTTCGCCGCTGGCGACCGGGTGGGCGTCATCGCCGATTCGGGCCGCACTGGCAGCTACGTCCAGACGTGGCGCGTTGAGAACACCAAGTTCGTCGAATCGTGGTGGGCAGGTTTCGCCTCGGTTTCGTGGGACCTATCGCAAGGAGGAAGCGAATGACAGCACAAGAATCCATCCAGCGAGTGCGCGATGGTATGGCCGCTCTGAACCGGGGCGATATCGAGGCCATGGGCGAATTCATTCATCCGGAGTTCAGCTACACAATTCGCGGAAGGGCGTCCATCAGCGGCACCTACCAGGGCTGGGAGGCAATGGCCGGCGTCCTGAAACAGATCCTCGACAAGACCGATGGCACACTCACCACGGCACCCGAAATTGTGCTGGCCGATGACAACAACGCCCTGATGTACATGAAGGTCAGCGGCTCCCGTCCGGACGGCCGCACGTACGACAACTACCAGATGTACCGCTAC
>CALFYR010000257.1 GCA_937954195.1 uncultured Dehalococcoidia bacterium | reverse complement strand
GCTTTCACCTTTCGCCTCGCTCGGCTATCCTGAATCTTCGCCGCACGTGGGCGGTTAGCTCAGATGGTTAGAGCGCTGCGTTGACATCGCAGAGGTCACTGGTTCGAATCCAGTATCGCCCACCAGAGATCCCCACCCGCGGCGGGACCCCCACCTCAGTACGGCGCAGCCAGCCCGGGAAACATCGGGAAGTGCTTCACATTGCGCGTCCAGAGTGTCGCGGGCATCTCCTCCGCGGTCGCAGCAATAATGAAGTCGACGGGGTCAACACCCGGGTGCGACCTCAGATACCGTGCGGCAAGGTTGCCCGCCCGTTCAGCCAGCTCGTCGCTTACGGCAACCCAGTCGAGTGCATCGAGGAGTAGCCGGGTAGCCGCTTCCTCTCCGGGCCGCACGCCCGCGAGCACCTCCACCTTTGTCACGACCGAGGAGACCATCCGTTCGCCACGCTTGACCGCATCGCTCACCGCCCGCGACGCACCCTCATGGCCACGCAGGTGATCGATGAGCACGGACGTGTCCAGAAGGATGGTCACGGTCCACCGAGGCGGTCTGCCATACCCCGCCGAATCCGCTCCACATAGGCCGCGCCGTCCTCATCCCGCTCGGCCCAGGTTCCGAAGCTCGCCTGCAGCGCCCCAAGCAGCGCGTCACCATCCTGGCAAACGTACGTCCTGTCGAGTGCTCGCCGCACAAGCTCGGCCAACCCCAACCCGCTCCGGCGGGACTCGTCCAGTAACCGCGCGTACTGCTCGTCCGTCAGCGTAATCTGCGTTCGATGACTCATGATGTAATCTTACATCAACACGGTCGGGCGGCATCCTCTCCCTTTCTCCCTTTCTCCCGTAGAATCCTCCCATGCGAGTAACCGTCCTCGGACAGTCCGCCTCCGCAGGCAACGGCCTCGCCGATACCTCCCTCGCCTGGCCATGGCTCACGAACCGCCGAACATCACCACTTCCCCTGGGCCGAATCCAACCCGATCTACGCGACCGCACCCGACCGCGACGCCCTCTACATGCCCGATGGCGTCCACAAGACCGTCGAGGGTCACCGCTACCAGGCCAACGCGCTCATTCCAGTCATCCTCGATCCGGCCAACGGCCTGCTCCCAGATCACGGCCTTAACCGCCTGGTCTCTCAATCGCGTTAACGTAGCGGCCCCCTCGATATACTCCCCTCCATGAGCACTCTCACATCACACCTTCGAGCGGCGGTGCTTGGCGCTGTCGCAGCCGCCGCCCTCGCTGCGGGCTTCCTCGGCGTCCCGTCTGAATCCGCCCATGCGCAGGATGGCGCACCGGTCGATTTCCACATCGAGGAACAGCTCGATGGCAGCCAGTTCATCTACGTCGTCTTCCACGCTTTGGACCGCGATGGCTTCTGCGACCCTCCCCCGGGCGCTATCAGCCTTCACCCCGTCCTCGATATCCCCGTCGATTTCCTGATCGAAGCAGGCGACGGCATCATCATCGAGACCAGCAACGGCGGCTCCGCCGTCGGCCGCAGTGCGACCGACGTGATGACGTTCTCCACGAAGCAGAACGCCACCTCGGCCAACCCCATAGCCTCGTTCCCGCCGCTCATGGATGGCATCGACGACGAATGCCAGGCCTGGATCCGCGTTTCGCAGAGCATCCCCGGCCCGCTCCGAGTCCTCATCACGCTCGAAGGCGATGACGGCAAGCCCATCGGCTTCATCGCCGACCTCGCCCGCACGACCACCGTCGATGTCGACCTCGCCTTCCGATGGAACCTCGTCACGTGGCTCGGCGAAGACGGCATCGCCCCCGGCGAAGCACTGGCGGGCGCCAACGGCGGCACCAACATCACCAACCAGGTAACCGCCATCTACGGCTGGGACGCCGCCAGCCAAACCTGGCAGGCCTACTTCCCCGAAGGCGCGGGAGTCCCCGGCGCGAACAACCTCACGGCACTTCGCGCCGGCCAGGCGTACTGGATCGCCATTGAAGGCCCGGGCGGCATCAGCTGGACCGTCGCCCAACCGGCCCAATAGCCCAGATCCCGGCTAGACAGCCTTTGGAGCGCCACCGTTCTTTCGGTGGCGCTCTTCCACATCAGCCCAGCCCGCCATCGCGATCAGTGCAACTGCCCCGGTAACCGCAGCTACAAACAGCCACCACATGGTTCACCTCCTAGTGCTTCCATGCTGTCACGAGACCAGCGCCTTGCCCACGGCCACCCGGCCCAACTCCAGACGGCCAAACCACCCCAAACCGTCCATGGGGAACTGCGCACGCAGTAAGCGAACCGTCAAACACCCCCAGTTCCGAATCGAACAC
>CALFYR010000256.1 GCA_937954195.1 uncultured Dehalococcoidia bacterium | reverse complement strand
CTGCGCAGACGACTGCGACGACACCCCGAACGACGAGCCTGGCACGGACCCGACGCCCGAGCCGAAGGCCCCGGACACCGGTACCGGCATGCTGCTGGACACCGCGACGAACCCGATGCTGATGGCTGGAGCCGGCATCGCCATCCTGATGGCCACCGTCCTCATCGGTACGGCCGCCCTCCCGAAGCGCCGCTAATCGCTGGTAGCGCCGCACCAACAAAGAAGCCCCGGAGCAATCCGGGGCTTCTTCACGTCCACCATCAGAGGCACACCCATCAGAGGCGCGCGCGTAAGCAAGCGCGTGCCAAGCCCCAAATCACCACACATCCCGCGTCCACCACCCACCATCACGGCCCCGCCAGGCCTGGCGGGCATCCCACCCCAACCACAAACCATCCCGAACTCACCAACCACATCAGAGGCGCGCGCGTAAGCAAGCGCGTGTCCCGCCGGCATCACAACACTCAACCCACGCGAACCACTCCCCTCAGAGGCCCGGCAGGCAACGGCGGGCATGCCGCTTCCCAACACCGAACCGCCCCTGCTCACTACCACCCCAACGCCCGGCCCAACCCCTACTGGTACTCACCCAACAACGTGCTCACCACGTTCTCGAACTCTTCCGTCGAATAACACTCGATGACGATCTTCGCCCCCTTCTTCTGGGGCTCGATCTTCACCCGTGTGCTCAACGCCCGCCGCAACCGCGATTCGATGTCCGTGAGCGCCGCGTCTCGCCGGGCGGTCTGCGCGCCGGGAGAGGCGGCCGTCGCGGGAGTCCCCGCAAGCTGACGCCGCACATACCCCTCGGTATCGCGCACCGAAAGCCGCCGCTTCACCACGTCGCGCCACGCGTTCACCCGGCCCCGCCCCTCGGGCAGCCCGAGCAACGCCCGCGCGTGGCCCTCGGTAATCTCCCCGGCCACCAGGCTCCGTCGAATCTCACTCTCCAGCTGAAGGAGGCGCAGCGCGTTCGCCACCGTCGCGCGGTTCTTCCCCACGCGGCGGGCCACCTCCTCCTGCGTCATCCCGTATTCCTCGACCAGCCGCCGGTAGGCCATCGCCTCTTCCACCGCGTTCAGGTCGGCGCGCTGGATATTCTCGATGAGCGCGAGCTCCAGCAGCTCCGCGTCGACCGCGTCGCGCATCACCACAGGCACGGTCTCCAGCCCCGCGAGCCGCGCGGCCTGCAGGCGCCGCTCGCCCGCCACCAGGTGGTAGCCACCGTCCTCATCCCTCGCCACAACCAGCGGCTGGATGATGCCGTGCTCCCGGATCGAGTCCGAAAGTTCGCGCAGCTTCTCCGGTTCGAAGTTCGTCCGAGGCTGCTCCGGGTTCGGAGCAATCAGGTCGATGTCCAGCTGGTCTGGCCCCCGGTGGCGCACCGCCGCACCCTGTGGCGACGCGGTAGCTACAGGTGCCCCGGAACGCAGGTCAGGCCGTTCAACAGCCCGCCGGATCTGCGCTTCGTACGAGTCGTCGTCGTAATCGTCATCGTCCGGTTCGAACCTGGATTCCGTTTCAAGCTCGGGTTCCGGGTCCGGTTCGGGCTCCGGCGCGCGTTGCACCGGTGGACGCGGTGGCGCCGGCTGCCGTTCTGGTTCCGTTTCCCGGGCCGCGGGGGCCGCCGCCTCCTCCGCCGGGGCGGTCGCT
>CALFYR010000255.1 GCA_937954195.1 uncultured Dehalococcoidia bacterium | reverse complement strand
GCCGCCCTCGGTCCTGAGTACCGCCGTGGCCGACTCGACACCCTCCAACTCGCGAAGCTGCGTATCCGCCCGCTGGGTGTTCGTCCCCATGGAGTAGCTCGTGCCAATTGCCTGGGCCCGGAACTCCACGCCTGCCCGGTAGAGCGCGCGTTCGTCGTACGCCTTCGCTGCCGTGTCCGAATAACTCGCGGCGAACGTTCCCACGGCCACCGCCATCGTCAGAAGCAGGGCCAGTCTCGCCGAGTTCCCGGGGCTACGCGCTACCTGCCATAAACCCACCGCCAACGGCGCGGAGGCGTTCCGGCTCAACAGTCGCGCCCCAAGCCGCAACGCCAGCGGGTAGAACCTGAGCATCAGCGCCGCCGCCGCTGCCACAAGGATCGCGGGCGAAGCGAGCAAGAGCGGGTCCGAACTCACACCGCCGGTCGCGGAAGGTGTGAACACGTTTCCACGTTCGCGCAGTTCCCAGAGGAGCACGGCGGCAACCGCCGCGAGTGCGATATCCAGGTAGTACCGCTGGATGAACGAAACACCCGGCCGCGCCGCCTCCCTCCGCCGCACCACCGCGCTCGAACGGGCCGCGAGTACGGCCGGGGCCAGCAACGCGCCAATCGAGAGCGCCACGCCCATGGCGGCATAGCCAAATGCCGAAACGGGCACGGTCACCGGGAGCAGCTTGCCGTCGTTCACGCTCTCAAACGTCGGCGTCAGGCCGAGGAACGCGGTGGCCGCCGCCGCCAGGAACGGCGCGATTACCAGGCATGGAACTCCAAGGATCACGCCTTCCGAGAGGTAGATGAACGCAATCTGCCGTGTTGTGGCGCCTCGGCTTCGTAGCAGCGCAATCTCCTCGGACTGCCGCTCCACGATCACCATTGCGACGATCACCACGTAGAACACCGCGACCGCCGCCACCTCGAGCAGGAGGATGGTGAGCGGCGCTTGCTGGTACTGCGCATCCCGGCCGTAGTCCTCCAGCACCGTCGTCAGCGGGCTAAACGAACTTCCCCCAATTGGGGAAAGGTCATCGAACAGGCCACGCAGGTCCGTCCGCGCCCGGTCGAAGTTCGAACGCGAAAGCTGTTCCGGGTCGGCAAAGGTCCGCCACGAGGTCTGCGCCACGTAGCCCGGGAACTCATCGCCCAGCCGGTTGAGCAACGTCTCCTCGGTGGTGAACATCGGCGCGACCGGCCCGTTTTCCGGCAGTAACCGGTACGGGTCGAAGATGCGGTCCACCTGGCCCACCCAGAACGAGTCATCGGCGCTGATCGGCTCGATCGTCCCAACGATCGTCACTGGCAGCACGTAGCGCACCGTCGTCGTCGGAGTGCATGGTGGTGGGGGTGGGCGGTCCTCGCTCGGGATCTCACGCGCACAGTCGTCGAAGTCTTCCGCGAGGATCATTGTCTGACCGACGCTCACGCGTGCCGCCTCCGCCGCCGCCACCGAGAGCACGACCTCTATCGCCTCGCCTTCGCCGGTGGCTGCCGGCAACCGACCCTCAACCACGCTCACGTAGTCCTCGTAGCCCTGAAGGGACTGCAGGTGGCCGAGCGGGGCCTGTAACTGCGGCGGCTCACCTTCGTTCGCCAGGGTGAACCGCGGACCCCGCAGATAGAGCGATGTCCCCGCCGAGAACCACCCGAGCCGTTCCGTAATTCGCTGCTCCACGGCCGAGCGCAGGTTTCGCGCCTCTTCCGATTGAAGCGGCACATTGCGGAACTCCGTGCGGTTTCCGGGAGTCTCCGAAAGCTCGTCCCGCACCACGAATGTCAGCCCAAGATCCGCCATCGTCCGCGCATAGACCGGCGCCGAAGCCAGCAGCGTCGCGGTCATGAGCATGCCGAGCGCGAGCACCGCGAGCAGCCGCCACGTGCGCCCACTGCGCCGCGCAAACAACCGCCATGTGGAGACCAGGTTCCGCATCGCCGAAACTCTACACAACGCCGCTCCACGGCGCTCCGTGCGTTAGCGCGGCTTAACGAAGCTCGTTCGGGTTTTGCTCACCATTCGGCTTGCCTGCTAGGCTCCGCCGCACATATCCATGGGCACAGTCACCACCATCCTTCGGATGGTTACCCGTCGCAGCCTCGCAAACTGGCGCCTCCTCACCACCGTGGTAATTGGCGTTGTGATGTCTGCTGCCCTCATGGCCAGCGTCTTTCTCTACTCCGATGCAATCCGCGACCTCGGTCTCCGGCACGCCCTGCGCACATCCGACCCGGTCGAACGCAACGTCCGCGTTGTTTTCTCCGGCCGGCCCGGCTTCCCCGACTACGGACCCAAGCGCGAAGCCTCCGACCGCATCCTCGATGACTACCTTGGCGGCGTCCTGGGCGATGTCAATCACTTTGGCCGGTCAGCGACGTTCTATCTCGCCCCGCCCGGCGAACCGTATCCCGAAGCCGACGACCGCCCCCGCTCCAACTTCCACTTTGCCGATGACCTGTTCGACAAAGTGGACGTCGTGGACGGCCGCCTGCCCGAGCCATTCACCGGAACCGGCCGCCCGACCATGGAAGTCGCGCTCGGCGCCGAGGCCGCCGAACTGCTCGGCGTTTCCCTCGGCGACTCGTTCGACCTGCACCCGTTCTGGCGCAGTGACCTCGAACCTGTGGCCGTCACCGTCGTCGGCCTGATCGCCCCGAACGACCTTTCGGACCCCTACTGGTTCGGGCGCACGGACCGATTCGTGGTGCCCACCACCAGCTGGGATACCTTCGCCTTCTGGACCACCGAAGAGGCCGTCACCGAAACGCTCCCGGCCTACCTGAACGACATGGACCTCAGCATGGAGACATACGGGCTGGTGGATATCGAGGCCATCAACGCCCGAAACGCCCGCAACGTCGAGGACAGCGCCCGGGCCCTCGGCATTGGCATTCGCGAAGCGGTCCCCAACAGCGTGGTAGAAACAGAACTCCACGAAATCGTGGCGGACTACCGCACGAAGCTGTTCTTCACGCGGCTGCCGTTATTCGCGCTCATGCTCCAGGTGGTTGGCATCGCCATCTACTACCTGGTCATGGTCTCCACCATGCTCATCGAACGCCAGCACGGCGAGATCGCGCTCCTCCGCAGCCGCGGCGCCAGCCCTCGCCAGGTTATCGCCATCTACGTCATCGAAGGCCTCGCGATATGCGGTCTCGCCGCCGCCATCGGGCCATATCTCGCCAGCCTGGGCATCGGTGTCCTTGGCTACACGCCCTCATTCGAATCGCTCAGCGGCAATACGGCACTCGATGTTCCGATCTCCCGCAACGCCTTTATCGCGGCCGCCGGTGGGGCACTCCTCGCCCTCACCGCCCTCCTCTGGCCGGCATGGCGCGCCTCAAGCCAGAGCACCATCGACTACAAGCACTCGCTCGCCCGCCCGAACACCCAACCGTTGTTCCTGCGCTACTACCTGGACCTCGCCCTGGTTGGCCTCGGCGCCATCCTGTTCTATCAGCTGCGCGAAAAGGGTTCGTTCGTCACGAATCGCCTCTTCGGCGACCTTTCCGCCGATCCGCTGCTGCTGCTCTCACCAACGCTGTTCATGCTGATGGTTGCGCTGGTGTTCCTACGCGTCTTCCCGCTCATCCTCCGCCTGGTCGTCCGGGTAACGGGCCGCCTCGATAGCCCAACGGTCGCGCTTGGCCTCACGCGAATGACCCGCGCTCCGCTGCACTACAGCCGGCTCATCCTTTTGCTTCTCCTTGCCACCGCCGTTGGCATGTTCGCAGCGGGTTACCGCGCCACCCTGGAACGCGGGTACGAGGACCGTGCAGCATTCGAAGCCGGCGCGCCTTCAAGGCTCGAAGAGATTCGGAGCCCGTCCGGCCTCAATGCCGCTGAGCTCGAAGAACGCGTGACCGAAGCCGTCGGCGCCGACTCCGGGACCGCTGCCACGCGCCAGCAGGGCGCCTACAATCTCACCCAGTTCCGCAGCGAGACCGTCACCGTCCTCGGCGTCCAACCGGACGAGCTCGGCGACTACGCCTTCTGGAGGGACGACTTCGCCGGCGAGTCGTTTGACTCGCTTATGGAGAAGCTTCCGCTGGACGAGATTCCCGTTCCTGATGGCCTCGAAGTGCCCGCCGACTCGCAGGTCATCGGTCTCTGGGCGCAAATGCCGCTCGGGAACAACCAGGCCCGCCTCGGCATCCGCCTCCGCGAGGACGATGGGACGTTCTGGGACTACCAGCTGTTCTCCATCCAGGATGGAGGCGTCGATGAGTGGCGTTTCTTCGTCGCCGACCTGACGAACCCGTCCCAGCTTCGCTTCAACCGGGACCTGATCTATCGGACCAGCACGCCAAAGCAGCTCGAATCCGTGTACGTGCGCATCACCGGCCAGGCGCCGCAGGTGCCATTCCGCGTCATCGTGCTCGTGGATGAGCTGCAGGTGTCTCCCGGAGCCAACGTGGAGATCATCGACACCGGCTTCGCCGATGGCACCGTGATCGAACCCTTCGATTCCTTTGCGGGGTACGAACTCGTCACCGGCGCATCGCTGGCCGATCCCGGTGCGATTTCCTTCGCGGAAGGCGCTGGCTACCGGGGCGATGGAGCGCGCATCGCGTTTACTCGCGAAGCCGGCTCCTCGCCGATCATAGGCTTCCGCACCGAACGCCCGCCGACCCCCCTCCCCGTCATCGCCGAGAATGACTTCCGTGCCACCGCGGACCTCGACATGGGCGACGAGTTTCAACTTTACGTAAATCGACAGTACATTCGCGCACAACTGGTAGGTTCGTTCGAC
>CALFYR010000254.1 GCA_937954195.1 uncultured Dehalococcoidia bacterium | reverse complement strand
GTGCGCCAGCAACCGGCACACGAAATCGGCCAGCAGATCGGCCCGGAGCGTCCAGCTCGCGCGGAAGTACCCGAAAATCCAGAGCATGTTTGGGATGCCCGTGAACATCATGCCGCGGTACGTCACCGAGTCGTTGAAGTTCAGCGGTTTGCCGTCGATCTCAAACTTGATGTCGCCGAGCACGTTCAGATTGAAGCCCGTGGCCGTGATGATGATGTCGGCTTCGAGCTCTTCCCCGGACTTCAGCTTGATTCCGCGTTCCGTGAAACTGTCGATTTCGTCGGTGACGACGGATGCCTTGCCAGCACGGATGCCCTGGAAGATGTCCCCATCCGGCACGAAGGCGATGCGCTGGCGCCACGGGCGGTAGCGCGGCGTGAAGTGCGTCTCGATGTCGTAATCCGGGCCGAGGAACGCGCGGACCATGCCGAGAAGCTCGCGCTTCACTTCTTCCGGCTGTTCGAACGATCGCTTCGTAAAGAGGTCCTGGTCATGCAGGATCTTGCGGCGCACGATCTCGTGGATCCAGGTCTCATCGACCTCCAGCTCGCGGAGCGTATCGGCGAGGTCGTTCACGTTGCGCCCGGGAATGAAGTAGGTGGGAGAGCGCTGGAGCATCGTGACGTGCGCGCACTCGTTCGCGATCGCTGGAATGAGCGTGGCGGCCGTCGCGCCGGAGCCAATGACGACGACGCGCTTCCCGGCGTAATCGAGGTCTTGCGGCCACTTCTGCGGGTGGATGATCTGGCCCTGGAAGCGGTCCATGCCGGGCCAATCGGGCGTGTACCCCTCCGAATGGCGGTAGTAGCCCTGGCACATCCAGAGGAATCCGCAGGTGAACGTCTTTTGCTCGCCGGTTGCGGTGTTCGTGGCCACCACGGTCCACGTGTTCGTGTCGCTACACCACTTCGCGGAATCTATGCGGTGGTTGTACCGGATGTATTGGGCGAGGTCGTTCTCTTCGATGACGTCGCCCATGTACTTGAGGATCTCTTCGGCGGTAGCGATGGGCGTACCCGTCCACGGCTTGAACCGGTAGCCGAAGGTGTACAGGTCGCTATCTGACCGGACGCCGGGATACTTGTGCGTCCACCAGGTGCCGCCGAAGGTCTCCTGCGCTTCGAGAACGACGAACGACGTACCGGGGCGCTGGTGTGTGAGGTGATACGCGGCCCCCACACCGGAAATGCCGGCGCCGACGACGAGGACATCGAAATGTTCGGTTGCTGAAGTCTGTTCGGAACGTGTGGCCGTCTGTGTCATTCGTGCTGCCTGTTTGTGGTATAGGAAATGATACGGTCGCGTAGCGGACAGTGCCACGCCGCCACCACCCGCGATAGGCCGAAACGGCCCACGCGATGGGGCCAAACGACCATGGTGAGAACACGAAGAAGGGCGCCCGCGGACCGGGCGCCCATCCTGAACGTGCTGGCCGTGAATCAGGCGTTGGCGTCGCGCCAGGTCTTCATCACGTGGGTGTACGGGAACCACGCCGTCGGGCGGTAGTTCCGGATCGGCGCGTCCCAGAAGTAGGTGCGCGTGTCGGTCGAGAAGAAGATTTCGTACTGCTCCTCGGCCACGTGCTCTTCGATCTGGCGGATGGTTTCGATGCGCTCTTCGAAGTCGAATTGGCCGCGCTGCTTGTCCATGAGGACCTCAAGATCCGGGTCCGTCACGTAGCTCAGGTTGATGCGGCCGCGCTGCGGCGTCATGGTGAACCGCTCCGTGATGAAGTCGGCCCAGTAGGCCACGGCGCGGGGGCTGTGCCCCATGCCTTCGTAGTTGCCCTGGTACGTCGTCGAGATGTACTGGGCGTACGGTTTGGAAACATCCGTGATGTTGATGCCGATTTGCGCGAGCTGCGCTTGCGCCAGCGTCGCCGTATCGACGTAGGCCTGGGTGTAAATAGCAGCGTCCGCATGCTCCCAGGTGGTCTCGATGGTGTTGCCGGCGCCGATGGCAGCTTCCAGGGCGGCCTTGGCTTCGGTCAGGTTGTGCTCCCAGTACTTGGCCTGCGGGAGATCCGCCACCTGGCGGGCGTACGGGTAGCCAACGTGATACAGCTGCTCATCGACGCCTTCGCCCTTGGAGATGGCTTCGCGGATGGCGCCTCGGTTCAGGGCCATCGAGATGGCCTGGCGAACGCGCTTGTCGTTGAACGGCGGCTTGTCGGTGCGCAGGTAGATGTACCCACCGATGCCCTGGGTCTCTTCGAACTGGGCATCAGGGCGCTGGCTCTTCAGCTGGTCGCGTTCCGTTGGCAGGAATAGCCAGGTCAGGTCGACCTGGCCCGACGAGAAGTCGGCCACGCGCTTCGCCTGGTCCGTGACGATGAGCGCGGTGACGTCATCGAAATACGGGTACGGGGCGTCGTAGTAGTTCGGGTTCTTCGCGTAGGTCAGCTGGACACCGGTTTCGAAGGCGGTGTTCAGGAACGGGCCGGAGCCGACCATCTTGGTGGCGGCCGCTTCCGTCTCGGCATGCTCGGCCGGGGAGATCCAGACACCAAGGTTACCGCCGAGGTACGAGACCGTGTCGGCATAAGGAGCCTTCGTCTTGATGACCACCGTCTTGTCGTCTGGCGTGTCGACCGTATCGATGAACGAAAGGCCCGTCTTGTGGACCGAGGTCTCGAGGTTGCGGTAGCGGTCGAACGCGTACGCCACGTCCTCGGACGTGAGCGCGCGGCCGTTCGTCGGCGCCACATCGTGGAACTTGAGACCGTCCTTGAGAGTGATCACGAACGTGAGATCGTCCTGCTGTTCGGGCATCGCCTCAGCGAGGTCCGGTTCCATGGTGTTGTCGGCCGGCGCTACTTCCGGCACGCCCGCGGCGAAGCGGTAGAGCTTTGAGTAGCTCAGACCGTGGTTGTAGCTCGCGACGAACGAAGTCGATGTGTAAGGATCGAGGCTCGGCGGCGGCGACGAGATCTGGAAGCTGAAGGATCCGCCCGGTGTCACCTCGACCGGCGCCTGCGTTGGCGCCGACGTCGCGGTCGGGAGGAGACCCTGTGGGGTGTTGGTGGGATCGCCACCATTGCCGTCGTCATCGTCGTCGTCATCCCCGCACCCGACGAGCGCATACGATGCGGCGCCGATGCCGGTTAGGGCTGAGCCCCTGAGGGCGGTTCGGCGGCTCAGCTTTCGGCGTAGCCAGTAGTTCGTGTGTTCCATTGCCTTGAGTAACCCCCTGTGAGAAGCGGCCGAAGCCGCAATCTTCCAATGTTATTACGACGATTGGCGCAGTCTTGGATCGAGGACGTCGCGCAGCGCATCGCCAAAAAGGTTGAACGCGAGCACCGCGAGGCTAATCGCGAGGCCCGGGATAACAGCCGTCCACCAGGCTTCCAGCCATACCGGGCGCATGTCCTGGAGCATCCCTCCCCAACTGGGTCGCGAAGCATCGGAGATGCCGAGGCTGAGGAAGCTCAACGCGGCCTCCGCCAGGATGGCGTTCCCGATCTGGATGCTGGCGATAACGATGATTGGCGCGACCACGTTCGGGAGAACGTGCCGGAGCATGATCCGGGTGGGTGTGTTGCCCATGGATTCCGCGGCTTCGATGTACTGCAGGTTGCGGATCGTGAGGACGGAGCCCCGCACGATCCGGGCAGTGGTCGGCGCGATGATGATGCCGATCGAAAGGCTGAACAGCATGAATGACTTCAGGCTGTAGCTTCGGTCCGGGAGAAACACGGAAAGGAAGAAGATGGCGAGGACGAGCGGCGGGAAGCCGAGCACCACTTCCATCAGCCGGCTCACGAAGATGTCGATCCACCCCCGGAAGTACCCGCTGACCAGGCCGAGGAACGTCCCGATGATGGTCCCGATCGCGACGGCCGTGAACCCAACTCCGAGCGAGATGCGGCTGCCAACGATGATGCGGCTAAAGATGTCACGGAAGAGGTTGTCCGTACCCATCGGGTGATCGAGCGACGGGGCCTGCAGGCGCGGGTTCTTGATCGGGTCAACGGTCTCGGGCGCCTGGGGAGCCAGGACATCCGCACCGATCGCCACCAGGATCAGCAGGACGCACACGAGGAAGGCGATGGCGCCAAGCGGCTTCTGGCGGGCGGTCCGCCACAGCACACTGAGGCGGCTCGGCCGTCGGCGAAGATCGGGATACGCGGCTGGGGAGCTGACAGCTTGAGTGGCCATTACGCGTACCTGATCCGTGGGTCGAACCAGGCATAGCTCAGGTCGACGAGGAGGTTGACGGTCACCAGGACCGTCGCGAAGAAGAGGACGAGCCCCTGGACCTGCGGGTAGTCCTTGACGGTCACCGCGTTGAACGTCAGGAGCCCGAGGCCGGGCAGGCTGAAGATGCTTTCGAGGACGACCGTGCCGCCCAGGAGCACGCCGATCTGCAAACCGAAGAGCGTGATGACCGGGATCATGGCGTTGCGCAACGCGTGGCGAAGGATGACCAGCCGTTCGCCAAGGCCCTTCGCGCGGGACGTTCGGATGTAGTCCTGGCGGAGGACTTCGAGCATGGCCGAACGTGTGACGCGCGCCAGGCTGGCGCTCAGAGCGAGCCCGAGCGAGATCGCCGGCAGGTAAAGCTGTTCGAGGTTCTTGAGCGGGTCTTCCCAGAGGTCCACGTAGCCCACGGGAGGCGTGTATCCCCACCACTGGGCCGGGAACACGATGAGCATCGTGCCGAGCCAAAACGACGGGATGCTCAGCCAGCCGATCGAGAGCACCCGGAGCACGTAGTCGATCACGGAGTCCTGACGGACCGCGCTGATGATGCCGATCGGCAGCGCGATGATGAACGCGAACGTCGTCGCAAGCAGGGTCAATTCGAGCGTGACCGGGATGCGGGTCTTGATTTCGTCCCACACGCTGCGCTTGCTGATGAGCGTCGTTCCCCAGTCGCCGGTTAACAGCCCGCCCATATACGAGAGGTATTGCGTGACGAGGGGTTCATCGAGCCCGAGCTCATCGCGAATCGCTTCACACTGGGCCTCGGTAACGTCCGGTGTGTTGAGGACGATCCGGCACACGTCGCCGGGGATCATCCGGACGGCCGTGAAAACGACAATGCTGATGACGAAGAGCACGCCAACGGCGAACAGGACGCGCTTGGCGAGGTACTGCCCCATTCCCTTCCCTCCGCCGCTTGGCTGGCCGACGGGCCAGCGGATTGGGCATTCTGGAAATGGTCTCGTCAATCGTCAAGATATGCGGCGTGAATAGTTAGGCGAAAAGATACTACCGGGCGGTAGAACTGCTCAGGCCGTAGATACCGCTATGTTTCGAACGTGTTACACGTTGAACAAGATGTTCAGAATGTCGCCGTCCTGAACGATGTATTGCTTGCCTTCCGTGCGAAGCATGCCGCGCTTCTTGGCCTCCGCTTCGGACCCGCACGCAATCAGGTCATCGAATTTGATCACTTCCGCCCGAATAAACCCACGTTTCAGGTCGCTGTGGATCTTCCCGGCCGCCTCGGGGGCAGGAGCGCCGCGTTCGACCGTCCATGCCCGGCACTCGTCCGGCCCCGCCGTGAGGAAACTGATAAGGCCAAGCAATTCGTAGCTGAGCCGGATGGCGTTTGCCATGCCGCTTTCGGTCACCCCAACGGAAGCCCGGAACTCTTCCGCTTCTTCGTCCGAAAGTTCGTTCAGGTCCATTTCGAACTTCCCCGAGAAGACCGCGACATCCCGGCCCTTGCCGCGGTACTTCGCGCGGAACTGCTCCTCGATCTCAGCACGGCGGGCAAGGTCGTCCTCACCGACGTTGATGACGACAAGCATCGGCCTCGCCGTCAGGAACTGGGTGCCCTCAAGGAGGCGCACGTCTTCGTCGCTGAGTTCCTGTTCGCGAATCGGAGTCTCGTTTTCGAGGCCGGTCTTGATGCGGACGAGGAGGTCTTTGAGTCGCTGGACCTGGTCCCGTTCACCGGCCTTCATCGAACGCAGCTCGGTCTCGATGCGCTGGAGCCGCTTCTCGATGATCGCAAGGTCGGCGAACGAGAGTTCGAGGTCCATCGTGGCGATGTCCCGGTCCGGGTCGATGGTGACTTCCGGGTGTGGGACCGAATCATCCTGGAACGCGCGAACCACATGGATGAGCGCATCCATCCGCCCGAGGTCGTTGATGAACTTTCCGGCTGGCCCTTCGCCCTTGCCGAAGGATTCCCCGGCTGCGGGAAAGTCCACGTACTGGATGGTCGCGTAGGTGATCTTCTTCGGCTTATACAACTCTGCCAGGCGGTCCACCCGCACGTCGGGCACGTTCACCACGCCCACGTTGGGCTGGTTCGATGACGAATAGGCGCCGACCTGGGCCGTGCCGCGGGTAACGGCGTTGAAAATGGACGTTTTGCCCGAACGGGCGAGACCGATGATGCCGAGCTGCATGGTTCTAGGATGCAGGGAGATGCGAGAAGGGAGAAGGGTCAGCTCTCGAGGACGGAGTTACTCGCCATCCGCCACCCGCGACGCGAGCTCGCCTTCGCAGGTGTACAGCGCCGCCGGGTCCGATTGGCTGTTGTTCCACATGGGTTCGGCTGTCCACCAGAGGCGTGTCGCGTCATCAGCGAACGGCGGCACGCCGGACCAGACGGTCACCGTGCCCTCGAGAACGAAGTCGTCGCCGAATTCGAACCGCTGATTG
>CALFYR010000253.1 GCA_937954195.1 uncultured Dehalococcoidia bacterium | reverse complement strand
CCCTCGCCCCGGTCGATCGCCCCGCCGATGAGCGCGTACTTCGCACCCTCGCTCATGCTCGCGAAACCCGCCTTGCCGTGCCCGACCACGAAGTCGCCATCGTCTTCGAACCGGAATCCCGCCTGCCGGTTATCCAATCCGCCCGACGGGATCGAACCCGGACCGCAGATGAGCGCACCGTTCTTGCCCATGTCTTCGATCACCTGGTTGCGCCGGGGAAATGGGGGCATGCTCTCCAGGAAGCCCGCTACCAGCGCGTGCATGTTCAGCGCCACCGCGGTCGAGCCATCGCCGTAGGCCACCTCCTCCATGATCCGCATCTGCCCCTCAATGCTAATGCCGAGGCCACCGTTCTCCGGGCTCATCGCCATTTGCGGCACCTTCAGCGCCTGGAGCTCGTCCACGTTCGCACGGGGGAATTCGCCGCGCTCGTCGTATCCACCCGCTCGCTCTTCCCATGGTCCGCGGGCAAGGTCCCGCACCTTGCCGATAAGTTCCGTTTCCCAGGTTTCCAAAGTCCCCACTCCGTGGCTCAAGTCTTCGATGCTTAGTCCGGCGCGAAACATACCGCGTTCGAAGTCGAACGTCACTCGAATCGCCCACACGTTACACAGCCTTCACCTTCCCGGGCCTGCCGACGCTGGCATCAACCTCCATCTCATCCCAACATTGTCTCCGTGCGCAACTGCGCTCCAGGGGATGATGTGAAGAGGATTCAACTGCTGCTCTCGCTCGGGATCGCTTCTGCACTGCTGCTCGCGGCCTGCGTGGGCGACGACGATTCCGGAGACGACGACTCCGGCGATAACCCGTCCGCAACGCAAACCACCGCCAGCGGCGAAACACCTTCCGGCGGCGACCCAACCAACACGCCCGAAACCAACGACGACGATGACGACGACAACGGAAACGGAAACGGCATCAGCGAACTCCAGGACCGCATCCAGGACCTCGCGGGCAAGACCTTCCAGGCGAGCTACGAGGTCGTCACCGAAGTCGGTGGCGCCGAGCAGACAGGCACCATCACCATCGCCCAGGATGAACCGCGCTTCGCCACCGTGATGGAGCTGAGCGACGGCACCATCGCCATCATCGAAAACGAAGACGGCTCGTTCTCCTGCTTCGGCTCGGCGAATTTCGGCACATGCACCCGCTCCGGCGGTGACCAGGGCAGCATCTTCGACCTGCGCGAGATCACCGAGGACGCCGGTGACCTCGGCTCCTACAACAAGATCGACGACCGCGACGTAAACGGTCGCGATTCCGAGTGCTGGCAGGGCACGGAGGCGGGCGTCGAATCCACGTTCTGCATCGGCAAAGAAGACGGCTTCCTCACTTACACCGAATCATCCGGGTTCACCATGTCCCTCACGGACTACTCAGACGATGTGGACGACGAGATTTTCGAACTCCCGTACCCGGTCCAGTAGGACGGTTCGGCGCGAGCATTCGGCAGGGGTCGGCGAACCATCGCCGACCCTTCGCTTCATGCGGCGCGTGCGTCCGCTTCCGGGCCACAAACAGCAATCAGGCATCCCGGGAACAGCGCGGCAGCGACGGAGATTGCTTTCTCGGCGCTCATCGCGCCTATCGGCGTGGATTGCCAGGTCTCGTGGTCAGAACTGGCAACCCACTGCGATCCGGTCCATCGAAGTAGTACGAGCATCGCTCACCCCCATCTGGGGACATTGTCGGCACTTGAGGCAGCCATGCCCGCCGTCGAACGGCCCCGTATCCCCGGCCAAACGGTCCATCCTCACCCGGCGCGTGTTGGGCACTCAAGCAGATGGTCGTTCACCATCCCGGTGCTCTGCATGAACGCGTAGCAGATGGTCGAACCCACGAACGTGAACCCTTCCTTCCGTAGCGCCTTCGACATCGCATCCGAAACGGGCGATGTGGCCGGGATATCCCCGAACGCCGCCGGCCGGTTATCCACCGGCGCCCCGCCAATGAACCCCCAGATGTACGTTGAGAACGAACCCTCGCGCTCCCTGATGGACAGGTACGCCCGCGCGTTCTTCACCGCGCCATTTACCTTCAGCCGGTTCCGGATAATCCCCGCGTCCGTCATGAGCCGGGCGATGTCCTCATCGCCGTAACGCACGATCTTCTCCGCGTCCCAGCCATCGAACGCGCGAGAGAAGTTCGCGCGCTTCGCCAGGATGGTCGACCAGCTCAGCCCCGCCTGGAAGCCCTCGAGCATCAGCCGTTCGAACAGCTCGCCGTCGTTGTAACAGGGCACGCCCCACTCGTTCGCGTGGTAGGCCGCATCAAGCGGGCCAACCATCCCCCAGCACGTCCAGCTCTTCTCTTGCGTCTCAGCCATGTTCCGAGCGTAGCAGGGTCACCCTGACAGCAGCCTGTCAGGAATCACTCCCAGCGGAAGAACCGCAGCGAGAGGACCACGCTCGCCGCGAAGAATCCTGCGGCTACGGCCGCAGCCACCCAGTTCCAGCCGAACCCCAGCCACGCGTCCTGCAACACCAGGTTCACGTGCGTGAGCGGCAGGATGTTGCTGAACGCCCGCATCGAACTCGTCAGCACCTCACGCGGCGGCCCGGAGCCCGAAATCATCAGCATCACGAAGAACAGCGAGAACCCGAGCCCCTGGGCCGCCCGCACCGACGGTGCGATCGCCCCGAGGAGCACGCCGAACGCCGCAAACGTCAACAGGCCGATGACCGCCCCGGCGATAACCAGGGGCCAGCTTTCCGGCAGCACCGTGTCGTACAGCGTGGTCGAAAGCACCACAATCCCGACCGCCGCTATCACCGACATGCCGGCCGCTACCAGCACCTGCGAACCCAGCATCACGGGCGCCGAAACGCCGGCCGCCCTGTACCGCCGCAGCACGCCGCGTTCGCGGTAGTCCGCAATGCGCAGCGGCAGCGTAACCAGCCCGGCCGCCGCCATCACGAGACCGACGTAGGTCGAAACGTAATAGTCAGCGGGCCCACCTCCGCGCCACACCTCGATGTCCTCGGGGTCGGATTCGGCCTCGTTGCCAAATACACCGACCAGCACGAAGAACATGAAGAACGGGAACGCGAACGCGATGATCAGCGCCAGCGGCTCGCGGAAGAACAGCTTCATCTCCACCCAGGTCAGCTTCCGCAGCGCCTTCACGCGTCCACCTCGCCGGCCATCTGCAGGTACGCCTGCTCAAGCGTCGCCCGTTCGACGCGGAGGTCGGCGGGATACACGGCCGCCTGCGCAAGTCGGCTCGCCACGTGCGCCAGCAGCGGCCCTTCGCCCGAGACCGTGAACTGCGTGCCCTCTCGTCGAAGCTCCCGCAAACCCGGGCACCCGTCCAGCGAAATCGTATCGCCGCCCTCGTAGGTGAAGCGCACCGTGCTGCTGTTCACGTACCGCTGGACTAACCCGGCCGGCGAATCGATAGCCGCGACTTCGCCCCGGCGGAACACCGCGATCCGGTCGCACAGTTCCTCCGCCTCGTCCATGAAGTGCGTAACCAGCACCACCGTCGTTCCGCGCCTGCGGACATCGCGGACGAGGTCCCACG
This sequence comes from uncultured Dehalococcoidia bacterium, assembly GCA_937954195.1. GTDB lineage: Bacteria > Chloroflexota > Dehalococcoidia > Tepidiformales > Tepidiformaceae > Amarobacter. The sequence continues at coordinate 3,553 of CALFYR010000253.1, read as the reverse complement.
CGGCATGGCGTCCCGCCGGGTCCAGCCCGGTTGTCATTTCATCCAGGAACACGATCTCCGGTTCGTTCACCAGGGCGAGCGCCACAAACAGCCGCTGCCGCTGCCCGCCCGAAAGGTTGCCGAACGCCGCGCGCTCCTTCCCTTCCAGCCCCCACTCCCGGACGAGTTCGGCCCAATCCCGGGACCGCGGCGAAAGGGCACCGAACAGGTCCAGAGCCTCCCATACCCGCAACCGGTCGGGCAGCGCCGATTCCTGCAGCTGGCTGCCAATGCGGTGTCTCAGCTGGTCGCGCTGTGTCTGCGGGTCCAGGCCGAGGACGCGAAGCTCGCCGCCATCGGGCTTTCGCAGGCCCTGCAGTATCTCGATCGTCGTCGTTTTGCCGGAACCATTGGCCCCGAGGATCCCGAAAATCTCGCCACCACGGACTTCGAGCGAAACGTCGCGCACCGCCTGCACGTCGCCGTAGCGCTTTGCGAGAGACCGGACGGAAACCGCAGCCTCGCCGTCGTTCGCGTTCACGCGCGCATCATCGGGGATTGGCTCCGTCTCCGCGACGCCAAACGGCCCCGGGACAGACGGCTAAACGTCGAAATCGAGGTCAACATCCATCGCGGCGTCGAACACATCGCCGCTACCGAGGTCGGCCGTGGTCTCGCCGCTCAGTCCCACCAGGATACTCGGCCCCGGATCGTCGTTGTCCGTCGCATAGCCCGCCGCCTGACCGGTTGCCGGGTCCCGCGGCGAGACGAGCGACTCCATCAGGACTTCGGAGGCTCCAGCCTTCAGCGACTCCGCCTCGGGAGACCCAATCCGTTCGACGACCGCGAATCCTTCGGACTCGGGTTCGACCACCTTCGAACCACGCTGCCACATCTGGAAATCGCGACCATCAACGTCGCCGTCGGCGCCGTAGTCGCCGGCCAGCGTGTTGGGATGGATATCCCCGGACGGCACCAGGCCGTCAGGCGCATGCACGCCGGCCTCCCGTTGCCAGGCGAGGAAGTCCGCGCCATCGACCTCGGCATCCTCCTTCGCGGCCTGCGTCCCGGCCAGGCGCTGCCAAACTAGGAAGTCACTCCCATCCACGGACTGCGCCGTGGTGGCGCCACTCGGCAGCCCCTGGTGCGCGAGGCTCAGTTCCTCAATCGCGATGTCAGTTCCCTGTTTTCCGAAAGCCATGACGGTCCTCCCAAAGTGCGTGCTTACAGGGCTAATGGCTACACGCGCCCCAAAGGTGACGGCCAGCGAAGAGTCCGTGCATGTGCAACGCCGGGCCGAACGTCAGTCGGCCCAGCCCAGGTCCTCCGCGTCCACCCAGCCGGCCGTGCCATCCTCGAATTCCACGCTCAGCAGCACCGTGCCATCGTCGGTCCGCACGCCGGCCACGGGGAACGGGCCCTCCTTGTCCGTATTCGCGTCGTACAGCGGGTCGTCGACCTCGACAATCTCTCCCCGCGTGCCCACAGCAACGCATTCAACCGCCGAGCCATCGACGCCTATCCCGAGCAACACACGGGCACAGTCACCCCCCGCGACCACGACACCCGGCTCCCCTTCGAACGGCGGCTGCCGTGTCTCGAATGGCAGCACCTGCACGGGCCAATCCCGGCCCTTTCCAGCAGTCGAGATTGCGACAATCAGCTCGCCCGGCCGGTCGCTCCACCGGGCGGATAGCGTCACCTCGTCGCGGTATTGCGGCTCGACGCGTTCGTCACGGCTCGTGTTGATGATCGTCCCCTGTTGCGTGCCATACAGGTTGTTGATGACCGGCGACGGAATCGGTGCGAGCCAGTGCTCGGGGTCTTCGATGGTCGCCACCACAGTTCCCTCGAGGTCGACGACCAGGTACCCCTCCGGCACCTCCACCAGCAAGCGGTCGCCGGTAGCGCTCCACGATGGCCGGTTCGGCACGAGCGAGGCGCCGAGCAGCCGGACGGTGTCGTCACCCGTGCTCCGGTCATGCACGGTCACGTACGAAAGCACGGGATACCCGCCCATGCCGAACGCTCGGATCCTCCCGTAGCTCGTGTCCTCCGCGAAGTAGCGCCCGTTCTGGGTAGGCTCGCCGGGCGGCGGCATGTCCGTCACCTCATCGCCGTCCCACCCGAACCATCGCGACTCTCCATCGTCTTCGTACGAAACCACACGGAAGCCCAATCCACCGGGCAAGAGCTCAATCTGGTGGGAGTTCGCATCGAAGGCGGTACCGATCGCGAAGGCCGTGTTCGCCACCATATCGACCACGGCGATCGTATCGCCGGCCTGCATCACCGCCCGGCGTCCATCGGCGGCCGCGAACGCCGCGAACGCGGACCCCGCCTCGGCGCCCACGCCGAGCGGCCGGAACGTCCGGGTTCGCAGGTCGAGGATCGCCGTATCGAACCGGCCGTTGCTCGCAATCCCAACAATCAGCAGTCCGCCATGCGCCGAATCCACCAGCGGCTGGATCCCGGGGGCCAACCGGTAGGCCGTCTCAGTTGCCCGGTCGATCAGGATGGAGACCTGCGGGTCATCCAGCGCCACCGTCATTAGCAGCGAGCCATCGCGGGACGCCGCGAAGTAGGACATCCCGGCCGCGGACCACGTCTCGATCGCGCCGTTTTCCGCACTCAGGAAGCCAATGGCGTTGGTCACATCCACCAGCTCGCCCGCTTCGTATACCCGCCGAGTCAGCGGGTTCGGCACTTCCTCGATGGGTTCCTGCGGCAACGGCGGCGGCGTTGGCGTGGGGCCTGGCTCCGTCGCCGTCGTCGCGGTAACGGTGGGGTCCACCGCCGCCGGACTCCCATCCCCATCCTGGGTCACGGTTTGGATGACCACAGCGCCGCCGAGCACGGCCGTTACCGCACTCGCCAGGATCAACGGGCGCCACTGCGCTAGTGCCATGCTGTGTCCGCACCTCCTGGTAGGTTCAACGAATCGCGGGCCGGAAAGGTTCCCGCCGAGGTTCGCTTCCGGCCCTGATTACAACGCAACGTGCCCCCCGCGTGTTACCGCGGAGGGCACGTTCTGTTGTTTCGGCGTAAAGCCTAGGCCGCGCCGACGACTTCGCCTTCGACCACGTCCGGATCCGTGGACCCTTCCGCGATCTCCTTTTTCGGCATATCAACGGCCGAGAATCGGAACGCGCCGTCGGCGAAGTCCACGGTCACCTTCTGGCCATCGTGGAACTCGCCGGCGAGGACGCGCCGCGCCAATTCGTTCTCGATGCGGCGTTGCACCGTCCGGCGCAGCGGCCGCGCCCCGAACGCCGGGTCGTACCCTTCGCGCACCAGTTCGGCGCGCGCCGCATCGGTGAGGTCGAAGTCCAGCTGCCGGTCGGAAAGCCGGGTGCGCACCTCCTCCGCGAGGATGTCGATGATCCGGGACAGTTCGGTTTCCGTCAGCGGCTCGAAGATGATGATCTCGTCGATGCGGTTCAGGAACTCGGGCCGGAAGAATTCGCGCAGCGCCTTCTCCACGGAGCCCTGGATCTGCTCCTGCTCGGTCATGTCCTCGGCCCGCCGCGTGAACCCGAACGTCGCCCGCTCCTGCGCGCCGGTCCCGAGGTTG
>CALFYR010000252.1 GCA_937954195.1 uncultured Dehalococcoidia bacterium | reverse complement strand
TGGCTCATTGGCGCGGGTGTGGCGGCGCTGTTGCTGGGCGGATTCGCCGCCGCCTCGGCCCTCACTGGCGGCGATGACCCGCCTGCCAACCCTGGTTCCGGAGACGATGGCGCCAGCGAGACGGCGACCGCGACCGCGACCCGGCGGGCGATACTGCCGGGCGGCACCGCAACGCCCGGCACCACCGCTACCAGCGAAACGAGCCCAGGCGCCACGCTGCTCCCCAGTTCGCCCACGCCCGCGTCAAGCCTGCCGACAGCTACGCCTACCGATCCCGCGCCGACGGCTACGGCGACACCAACAACCACGCCCACGCCCCAATTCAGCGCGCCGGTCTTCGCGCCCACACTCACGGAAAGCGGCCTGCCACCCGCGGGCGGTCAACCCTCGGGAGGAACGATTACCGGCTGTCCGGTGCTGAACCTGTACGCGTACGTCACCCACTCCAACGTGCCGATCGGGACCGAGTTCACCGGGACGTGGAGCTTCCAGGGAGAGTTCCAGGCAGCTAATCCGACGTTCGCCACCAATTCGCGCGATGGAGCCACGAACTACAACTTCGGCAACGCCCAGGGTCTGCCGCCAGGCACCTACGGCTTCGGGCTGCGAATCGGCCTCGCCCTCGTTTCGTCCGGGACCATCACCATTTCGTGCTAGGGCCGGGGAATTTGTCCGATAGGCGTCAGGCGAGCGTCAGGCCCAAAGCAGCAATGGGAGAGAGACTCAAAGGATGAATGACCTCCCTCCACTTCAGATTGCGGCCGCGAGCGACACCGGCCGTTCGCGATCCGAAAACCAGGACTTCGCCTACGCAGGCCCCTTGCCCGGCGCCGAGGATTGGCAACTTCTCGCGGTGGCAGATGGCGTTGGCGGACATGCCCGCGGCGAGTGGGCCAGCCAGCGCGCTATCGAGGTCCTGGCAGCCTCACTCGGTGACCTGCTCGGGCAGTTCGGGCCCGCCGAGGCCCTCGAACGGGCAGCCACCATGGCCAACACCACGGTGAATCGCGAAGCCGCGAGTATCGGCGCCCCCGGCGCCGCCACGACCCTCGTGGCGGCGTTGGTCCGCGGCTACGAGGCATGGTGGTTGAACATCGGCGATAGCCGCATCTACCGCTTCTCGGCGGCGGGACTCGAACAGGTGAGCGCCGACCATTCGTGGGTCGCCGAACAGGTGCGGTCCGGCCAACTATCGGCGGAGGATGCGCGCCACCATGGCCGCCGGAACGTGGTCACCCGGACCGTCGGCTTCGATGCGTCCGTCAGCCCGGACGGGGGCGGGCCCATCACCCTGGAGGAGGGCGACGCACTGCTGCTGTGCAGCGACGGCCTTCACGGGCCTGTGGACGACGCGCGCATTGCAGCGACCATCGCCGAACTCGACCCGCAATTCGCTGTCTCGCGGTTGGTCGAACTGGCGAACGAGGCCGGGGGCCCCGACAACATTACCGCCGTGATCGCCCGCCGAGGTGCAACGCCGGCCGCTCCCGCTGCGACGAATGTCGTCGACACGGTGGAACGCGAAGAACCGCAGACTCGGCGGTCGAGGAAACGCTTCGTCCTTGCTTTGGCGCTCGGGACAGTGGTTGTGGGGTCAGCGGTGGCTGCGGTGGCATACTTCCTGCTCTAGTGAATCGCCTGCGCGGTCACGGGTGGAGGATGTAGCCGAAACCGGGCCGCGTAATCAGCATTCGCGGCCGCGACGGGTCCTCTTCGATCTCCCGGCGGAGCCGGCTGAGGACCTGGTGGATGTTGTAATCCGAAACATCGCCCTGGTATTCGGGCCAGACGTGCTCCGCCAGGTCTTCCTTCGAAACCACTGTTCCCGCCCGTTCATACAGGAGCGTGAGCGCGAGGTATTCCTTCGGCGGGAGCAGCACCGTCTTGCCGCGCACCACCGCCTCGCGCGTGGCCGTGTTCAGCACGAGCGACTTGCCGGCTGGCGCGGAGTCCGCGGTTGCATCGAAGGCGCGTGTCACCGTGGCATCTTCAGCTTCGAACTTGAGCGACCAGCCGGGAATGACGACGGTATCGCCGGACGCGAGGTCACGCGGGCCATCGAGGCGCTGGCCGTTCACCATCGTCCCATTCTTGCTGCCCAGGTCTTCGATGCGGCAGCTCCCACCATCCATCGTCACCCGGGCGTGATAGCGGGAGACGCCATCGCCTTCGAGCACGGCGTCGTTATCGAGCGCGCGGCCAAGGCGCGTCTCGCCGGGCGCCAGTTGTAGGACACTCGGCGGTTTGCCCTCGGTAGTGATTGTGAACCGCGCCATCAGGTACTCCCGGCACTTCGCAGTAGTTGTCAGGCGTTGGATAGGTGAGTTTCAGGCCTCCGTCAAGTTGCGGCGGGCGCCGGCGGCGAGGATTCGGTCATCCCAGGTGAAAGCGAGAACGCACCAATGAACACCAGCACCACCCGAAACATCTTCCTCGTCGCCATGGCCGCCATCGTCGTTGCAGCAGTAACGGCCGGGGGCCTCATCCTTTCGAACCGCGCCGCGCGCACCAGCCAGCCCGTCGAGAGCTCCACCGTGTTCTCGCGGGATATTTCCACCACCGCCCCGGTCCAGCAGGAACTCGCCAGCCAGGCGGCGGAAGAGGTCGCCCAGGCCGTCGCGACTACGGGACGCGCCCGGGTCATCGTCCAGGTCAACCCCGGCGTTTCGGCCGACACTCCCGCCAATGACCGCATCGCAGCAGTCAGCCGCTCGCAGGAGAACCTGCTCGCCGCCACCCGCGGTTCGGTGCAGGTCGTCGAACGGATGGAGCACCTGCCGTTCATGGTGCTCGACGTCGACGAAGAGGCGGTCGATAGCCTCGCGAACTCGTCCGGCATCGTCAGCATCATGCTGGACCGCATGGATCGCATGGATGTCGTCGAAAGCATGTCGATTGTCGGCGCGACCGAAGCCATCGCCTCCGGCTACACCGGCGAAGGGTTCTCCATCGCCATCCTCGATAGCGGTGTCGAAGCGAGCCACAGCTTCTTCCAGGGCCGCGTCCTCGCCGACGTTTGCTTCAGCACGAACGACCCGGCGGA
>CALFYR010000251.1 GCA_937954195.1 uncultured Dehalococcoidia bacterium | reverse complement strand
CGCACCTACACCGGCCGCGCCGCCGATACGGACATCATCGTCGCCAGCGCCAAGGCCTACATGAGCGCCCTCAACCGCATGCTCCTGGTCACCGGCCGGGCCAAGGAAGCAACAACGGCGTAGATCCGTTCATCGAAGTACTCGCTCCTCCCCCTCTCCACGAAGGTGGAGAGGGGGCCGGGGGGTGAGGTCAGCGGTACAATCCCGCGCAATGTCCGGGCCACCCCCTCGCCAACCCATCTTTCACGGCTGGTTCGTGGTAGCCGCCGCATTCGGCGTCCTTTTCGTGGGCTTCGGCAGCGCCTACTCCTTCGCCGCCTTCTTCAACCCCCTCCGCGACGAATTCGACTCCACCCGCGGCGATATCTCGCTCGTGTTCGCCCTCACCGGCTTCCTCTACTTCGGCCTTGGCATCGTCAGCGGCCCCATTGCCGACCGGGCCGGCCCGAGGAAGGTCATCCTCGGCGGCATGCTGCTCTGCGCGCTGGGGCTGGCCCTCGCCTCGGCGGCGCAGGCGGTGTGGCAGGTCTACCTCACCTACAGCCTCGGTGTCGGCATTGGCCTCGGTATGGCCTATGTCCCGGCCGTTGGCGCGGTGCAACGCTGGTTCGTCCGAAGGCGCGGCTTCGCATCCGGCCTCGCCGTCTCCGGAATCGGCGCCGGCACCCTCGTTGTCCCACTCATCGCCGCCGGAGCGATCGAATGGCTCGGCTGGCGCGAAACCTACCTTCTCCTTGCCGCGCTCGCGCTCCTCATTGGCGTGCCCTCCGCTCTCGCCATCGAACAATCGCCGGCGGCACGCGGCCTCCGGCCCGATGGCGATGCGCCCCTCGAAGCCGGTGTCCTCAGCCCTCCGCCCTCCGGCCACTCCGTGCGCGAAGCGCTTCGCAGTTCCCCGTTCTGGCTCCTCTTCGCAGCCGGGCTCTCGGCCAGCCTGGGCATTTTCATCCCCTTCGCCCACCTCGCCCCGTTCGCATCCGATGAAGGCTTCAGCGACCGCTTCGGCGCCTTCCTCATCGGGCTCATCGGCGTCGGAAGCATCGCCGGCCGCCTCATCCTCGGCGGTTCGGCCGATCGCATCGGCCGGCGCTTCGCGCTGGGCGGCACCTTCGTCGCCATGGGTCTCTGCCTCACGTGGTGGCTCATCTCGGCCGAGGCGTGGGCCCTCATTCTGTTCTCGCTCGCCTTCGGCGCCGCCTACGGCGGGTTCGTCGCGCTCATGCCCGCCCTCGCCGCGGACTATTTCGGCGGGCGAAACGTGGGCGCCATCCTCGGCTTGCTGTACTCCAGCGCGGCCATTGGCGCGCTCTTCGGGCCCACCATGGCCGGCGCCATCTATGACTCTCGCGAAAGCTACGACCTCCCCATCCTCCTCGCGATCGTCCTCAACGGTGTTGCCGTCCTCTGCATGGTCGTCATGCGGCCGCCGAAGCCGGCGGCATGACGTTTTCGCCGTTTCTTGCGGCTTTCTCCCGAACTCGGTGACGCCCCGGTGGACGCCCGGTGACAGCCCGATTGGAACTTCATAGGAACTGCTCCAACACCCCCGTTTGCCCATTCCCAAACCAGTGGAGCACCGGTAACTATGCGATGACCAAGCGGGGTACAGCCCCGGGACGAGCAGGTGAACGATGAGTAACGCAACGCTGAAAACGATGCTGATTGATAGCGACGAACTGTCGCGCGACGTGCTGAAGACCAAGGTCGAACGCGCCGGCCTCCAGGTCGCCATCGAACGGCCGCATGGCATCGTCGCTCAGCAGACGATCGTCGAGCAGAAGCCCGATGTCGTCTTCGTCGCGATCGAGCAGCCCATCCAGCGGGCCATGCAGTCCGTCGATTTCGCGCGGGCCATCGTGCCCCACGCCATGATCGTCGGCTACAGCGATGACTGGTCCCCAATCGTCGAGCGCCGCCTCATGCAGGCCGGTGTCAACGACTTCCTCCACGGCAAGATCACCCGCGACCAGATGCGCGCCGTCGTCGACCGCGCCATCCACCACGCCTCCCGGCCGCGCCAGTTCGATCTTGATGACGACGCCGAACGCGAAGACGGCCGCATCATCGCCGTCGTCGGTCAGAAGGGTGGCATCGGCAAAACCACCACCAGCACCAACCTCGCCGCCGCCATCGCCCGAGAGGGCCGCCAGTCCGTCCTCCTCATCGACCTCGACACCCGCTTCGGCGATGTCGCCGTGATGATGGACGTGAAGGCCGAATGGACCGTCGCAGAGATCGCCCGCGAAGGCGACTACACGGACCGCGACCTCTTCCGCCGCCGCCTCCTCCAGCACGAATCGGGCGCCTACATCCTGCCCGCCGCGAACGACTACCGCAGCTGGATCAACTGCACGCCGCTCCAACTCCAGGAGCTCATCAGGTTCGCGGCGACGGTCTTCGATATCGTCATCCTCGATACCCCCGGCACCTTCAACGACGTCGTCGGCGCCGCGGTCGAGGTGGCGAACCGCGTCATCGTCGTCACCAGCAGCGACCTCTCGAGCCTGAAAAACACGTCACTCCTGCTTGAGCACTTCGATATGCGCGGCATGGAGGACGACCAGGTGATGGTCACGCTCATCCATGGCCACGGCTACGAAGGCCCCACCATGAAAGATGTGGAGTTCGCCATCAGCCACCCGGTGAATCGCGAAGTGCCCTTCGACCGCAACGTGGCGAAGGCGGGCCAGGCCGGGGTGCCGGTCGTGCTCTACAAGCCGCATTCGCCGGCGGCCCTCGTCTTCCACTCCATGGCGGAAGCCATCACGGGCCAGCGCTTCTCGTTCGAAACCACGCCCGAGGTTCGCTCGCGCTTCTTCGGTGTCTTCGGTTCGAAGAAGCAGGCCCAGGTAACCCCCGCCTTCCGCCGCGACATCGCCGTCTAGCGTGAACAGTCTCGAAGTGGTGTAGACAGTCCCGCTCACCCTAAGGGGTGG
>CALFYR010000250.1 GCA_937954195.1 uncultured Dehalococcoidia bacterium | reverse complement strand
GGACGCCCTCGGGAAGGTCGACCTGCGCCGCCCCGAACCCGCCGCCTCTATCGAGTTCCATGCTGCCGAGCCACGGCATGGACACGAAGGTCCACGAGTAGATGACGCCTTCGGTCGAGAGTTCGCAGTCTTCGACGGCTTCGAGGGTGATAGGGCAGCGCTTCCGGCGTGGCCAGAAGTACGTCTTCGCTGCCGGGCTGTAGGAGCCGAGCAGCACCGGTGAATCGCCATCGGCGAGCCGGAAGTAGCCTTCTTCAACGGGGACTTTCACGTGGGGTTGATACCTCCAGGTTTGAGAGTGCTTGTCACGGCGGCTGGTTCAGGTGAGGGCCCCCGCGGCAGCGAGCGCCGCAACCTCATCGCTGGAGTAGCCGAGGAGTTCTTCGAGTACGAACTGTGAATGCTGCCCGAGCAGTGGCGCAGGCCGCGAAAGGATCGCCGGGGTCGCCGAGAAGTGCGTGACCGGACCGTCGTACGGTGTCGGCCCCATCTCCGCGTGGTCGAGCGTCACAAAGAAGCCACGATGCGCGAGTTGTGGGTCGTCGTAGAGGTCGGAGGGCCGAAGCACCATGTAGGCGGGCACGCCGGCGGCGCGGAGCCGTTCGGCGAGTTGCCAGCCGTCCTGGTCGGCAGTCCATGCGGTCATCGCGGCGGTTAGGGCGTCGTTCTGCGCGCGGCGTGCTGGCATGTCGAACGATTCGAACGCGGCCAGGGGAGCCAGCGAACAGAGCCCCCGCCATTGGTCATCGCTCTCGACGCTGAGCGCGATGTAGCGTTCGATGCCCCGGACCGGGTAGACGCCATGCGGGCACGCCCGTTCGGAGTGGTGACCCTGCGGCCCTGCGAGACGTCCATTGACGGTGTAGTCGAGCACCAGCGGTTCGTGGAAGTGGATGCCGGCTTCGACCTGCGAGAGGTCGATGTGCTGTCCTTCGCCCGTGCGCGAACGATGCAGGAGCGCGGATGCCAGCGCCGAGACGCCGTACCGCGGGGCGATGAAATCTGTGTAGGCGCCCCACGGACCCGTCGGTGGGCGATCCGGCCAGCCGGTGATGGACCAGAGCCCCGCGAGTGCCGCGCCCTGACCACCGAACCCCCCAAAGGTTCGTTCCGGGCCGGTTTGGCCACGAAGACAGGTGCTGACCATCACCAGGTCCGGGTGGTCCACACTGACCGTCGCGTAATCGAGACCGAGGTCCGCCATGGTGCCCGGCGTGAACGATTCGACGACGACATCGGCCCAATCGATGGCGCGGCGGGCGACGGCGCGGCCCTCGGGCGTGGCGAGGTTCGCGGCAAGGCTGATCTTGGAGCTGTTGAAGTTCGCGAAGAACTGGCTGCGGTCCAGCCCGGGGACGTTGTCCCGGTATGGCGGCAGCGTGCGGAGCGTGTCGGGGCGCGTGCTTGATTCGATGTGGACCACGGTGGCACCGTGGTCGGCGAGCGCTTTGCTGGTGATTGGGCCGACCCCCACCCACGCGAAATCGGCGACCTTGAGCCCCTTGAACGGCTGGTTGCGTGGGGCGCCGGTGATCGCGGGCGGGGTGCGCCGGGGCGCAAGCGAATCGAGCAGGTGGTTGTGTTCGCCGAGCTTTGGCGCCGCTGCCGCCTGCTGAAGCGGCGTCGCCGAAAGGCGCGCAAACGGGCCAGGTGTCAGCCGGCCGTCGACCGTTTCCCAGTATTCGCGAGCCGCCAGGTGGGGATCCTTCACCAGGTCGGCGATGGTATACACGGGCGCCATCAGGAGGCGGTCGCGGGTTGCGCGGGCCATGAGCTCGAACTTC
>CALFYR010000249.1 GCA_937954195.1 uncultured Dehalococcoidia bacterium | reverse complement strand
CCGCTGGGAATGCGCACGCCGTTGGCATAGAAGTCGAGCGAGGTGTCCTGGTTACTGCCGCCGCAACCCCAGATGACGAACCGGGCCGTGCAATCGGACATGATGCTGTGGAGCAGCCAAACCGAACCCGCGTCCACCACCTGCTGGCGCTGCGGCTCCGGCTCGGTGTAGATGATGTTCCCGTCCTTGTCCTCAATCTGCTTGACCACGATCGGGTCAAGTTCGCGCGTTCCGGGGATGCGGATGTAGCCCTTCTGGAACTGGAGCCGCTGGTCCAACGCCAGGTCGTACCCGGCGCCGACATCCAGGGCCGTGCTGCGGAGTTCGTCGATTTCGACGTAGCGGGCGAGGTGGGGCGTGCCCACCATCACGCCCATGTTGGCGATGGTCGCATCCATGTAGGCCATGTCGATGGCGCGGATATTCGCGCCACCGGTGGCGATGGAGGCGCCGTAGGTCACGTCGATATGCGCCCGGAAGGTCGGGTCGAAGTTCTGTTCAAGCGTGGTGATGCCGAGCGCCTTGGCGATCTCAATGACGTAGTCGATGCCCGCTTCTTGCGCCGCACGGAAGGCGGGGACATTCTGCGACCCACCGAGGCCGGCCCGCGCGGTAATCAGCCCTTCAGTCTTCGGGTCGCCGGGGCGCGGGTTCGTGATCGCGGTGCCCTCGATTTCGAGCGGGCTCGTATCCCAGAAGATGCTGAGCGGGGCCTTGTTCTGCCCATCGAACCACGCCAGGTACACCGCGGGCTTGAACGAGGATCCAGGCTGGTTGATCTCCACCAGCTGGTCGATCTCGCCAGCCACGCGCCTGTCAGACCGGTACGAAGGGTCGCGGTTCGGCTGGTAAACGATGACCTCGCCGGTCGATGGTTCGATGGTGACAATCGCGCCGTTGTTGCATTCACAGCCGGCATCGGTGCCGAGCCTGATCTGCTCGCGCAGCCACTGGCCGGCGAAGTCCGTCATCTCCCAGTCGAGGGTGGTCGTCACCTTATAGCCGGCGGAATGGACGCTCTCCTTGCAGTCGGTCGTCCCCGGGAGCTGCGGGATGAGCCCGAACTCGCACATACGGACGAGCCGCGGCTCCACCTGGTTATCGACGAACGCTTCGGCCCGCTGGGGGTTGGAGGCGAGGTACACGTAGAGCGGCTCTTCCTTGGCAGCCTCCGCTTCGGCGAGCGTCGCCCGGCCGTGGCGGACCATCAGGTCCAGCACGTCCTCCTGGCGCGCCTTCGCATCGCCGCTCACAGTCGCCCGCCCAAGTGCATCGACGATGCACTCCTCGTTTTCGTCACGGACGCAGTTCAGCCGGGGGTGGTACTGGGTGGGGGCCTGGGGGATGCCCGCGAGGAGCGCCGATTCCGCCAGCGTGAGATCCGCGGCGGTCTTGCGGAAATAGCCATCGGCGGCCGCTTCAGCGCCAATGTAGCGGTCGGCATACGAGATCTGGTTCAGGTACCAGGTGAGGATCTGCTCTTTGTCGTAGTCCTGCTCAAGCTCGATGGCGTACGCGATTTCGCGCAGCTTCCGGTCGAGCGAGCGCTCGGCGATCAGGCAGGCGTTTCGCGCATCGCCGTCTTCGGAAATGCTCGGGCAGATGTAGACGTTCTTAATGAGCTGCTGCGTGATCGAGGAACCACCGGTTCCGGATTCGAACCGGTCCAGCACGTAGCGTTCGTAGGCGGCGCGCGCGAGGCCTCGCATGTTGACGCCCGGGTGGTCCCAGAATCCGTTGTCTTCGGTCGAGATCGTCGCTTCGATCAGGTACGGCGAGATGTCCTCGAGCTGGACCGGGTTCAGCAGTTGCGCGTTCGGGTTCGAAAGCGTGCCGAGCAAGACCCCTTCGCCGTTATCGAGACGGCTGCGGTCGTAGATTTCGGTCGGGACGCTGCTGACCTGGAGCAGCTTCTCC
>CALFYR010000248.1 GCA_937954195.1 uncultured Dehalococcoidia bacterium | reverse complement strand
TCCAATAAGTGGGCCCGCTTTCCCGCCGACGTCATCCCCATGCCCGTCGCCGATATGGACTTCCTTTCGGCCCCGGCCATCCAGGAGGCGCTGCGCAAGCGCGTGGACCACGGCTTCTATGGTTACGCCAACATCACCGCCGAACTCCAGGAGGTTTTCGCGGCCCGCCTCAAACGCCGCTACGGCTGGACCGTCGCCCCGGAAGCCATCTCGACCATTCCCGGCGTCATCCCCGGCTTCAACCTCGCGCTTCGGGCCTTCACGAAACCCGGCGACTCCATGGTCGTCCAGCTCCCCTCCTATCCGCCAATCCTCAATTCGTGGCAGCACCACGGGCTCGTCCGTCGCGACGCCCTCCTCGTCCGCGGCGAAACCGGCCGCTACGAGGTCGATTGGCCCTCGTTCGAAGCCGCCTTCGATGACACGACCCGCGCCTTCGGCCTCTGCAATCCCCACAACCCCGTCGGGCGCATGTTCTCCCGCGACGAACTGCAGCGCATGGCCGACATCTGCCTCGCCAACAACGCCGGCATCATCGCCGACGAAATCCATTGCGACCTCGCCCTGGGCGGCAACGTTCACACGCCCATCGCCACCCTCTCGCCAGAGATCGAAGCCGCCACGATCACCCTCATGGCGCCGAGCAAGACGTTCAACCTCGCGGGACTCAAGGCGGCAATCGCCATCATCCCGAACGAGGAGCTGCGCGCGAAGTTCGAAGCGGCGAAGGGCGGCCTCGTCGGCGCTATCAACATCCTCGGCGCACATGCCATGCTCGCCGCCTACCGCGATTGCGACGACTGGCTCGAAGGACTTCTCGCGTACCTCACGGCCAACCGCGACTACATGGCCGCATTCGTCGCCGAACGCATGCCCGGCGTCACCATGTACCCCGCCGAAGGCACCTACCTCGCCTGGCTCGATTGCAACGCCCTCGACCTCCCCGAGAACGACGCCTGCGGCTGGTTCCTGGAGCACGCGAAGGTCGGTCTCGGCGAAGGACCCAACTTCGGCGAACCCGGGCGCGGGTTTGTCCGCCTCAACTTCGGCTGCCCACGAGCCACGCTCGAAGAGGGTCTCGAACGCATGGCAACCGCCCTCGCGCGGCGCTAGCAAGCCCGCGCTACGTCGCGGCCGGGAGTTCCAGGCAAAAGTCGCTCCCACGCTCGGCGTTCACGCACCGCAGGTCGCCGTTCATGCGGCGCGCCAGCTCCCGCGAAAGGAACAGACCGATCCCTACACCCGGGATATGCGCCGTCGATTGCACGCGCTCGAATCGTTCGAAGATGCGTTCCCGATCGCTTTCCGGAATGCCCTGGCCGCCGTCCACCACATCCACCCGAATCCGCTCGTTCCCGGATTCGACCCGTACAACAATCTCTGACTCCTCGGGCGAGTACTTGCAGGCGTTGTCGATGAGGTTCCGCAGGATGATGCGAAGGCGCTGCGGGTCGGCACTCACCTGCGTCCCCACCTCGCCCGTGAGCACCACATTCCGCCGTCCGTGCTGGGATTCCGTGACCTCCACCGCCTCCCGGATTGCCGGCAGCAGCGGTGTCGAGCCAATGCGCAATTGCAGCCGCTCAGCGTCGAGCCGGCCCAGGTCCAGCAGCTCGTTAACCAGCATGTCGCAACGGACCGCGGCAAGCCGGGCGTCGTTCGCCAGCTCTGCGTAATCGGCGTCGTCGCGCTCCAGGGCGGCGCGGTTCAGCATGTCGGTCGCCATCGTGAGCACCGTTAGCGGGTTTCGAAGCTCGTGGGAGGCCATGCTCACCACATCGGCTCGATGTGCCGCCAGCCGTTCCGCATGCTCCCTCCGGCCTGTCTCGGAGGCAAAGGCTTGTTCCACCCGCCGGCTATCCAGCACGACCAGCGTCCCAAGTGTGCCCAGCGCCACCAGCGCGGCGGCCCCAAGCAGGTACTGCGCATTGCGCAGGGCGCTACGGCGGTCGTCGTCGAGAGCCTGGCTGGCAGGGGCCAGTGCTACCATCAGCGCCTCCTGGTTCTCAAGCAGCTGCCCCGCAGCCTCTACAACGTCGTCTGTCGATTCGGCTGAACCTACATCCGCGCCGGCATCCACCTCCGCCAGGAACCGCTCGGAGGCAGCGATGTGCTCGCGCGCGATGTCCAGGTGCGCCGTCACGGTTTCACCGATCTCGAGCCGGGCCTGCAACCCCGCCAGGGACTCGATCTGGCCGACCCGTTCCTGCGCGCGCGCCAGCGCGCCAGCCGCCCGTTCCCGGTCCGCTTCATCACGAGTCGTCCCGTACTGCGCGAGCGCACCCGTGGTCAGCGAAAGCAGCCCGTTCGTGAGTTCATCGATGGTGGAGACCAGGCCCACGTACTGGTGAGATTCGTCCGTCGCATCTTCGATTCGCAGCAGGCCTACCAGCGGCAGCGCCACCAGTGCGCTGCAGAGAAGCGCCACGCCCAACAAGACCCAACGTCGGCGGCGGAGCGCCTGCGCCACTCGCATGGACACCGGGAGACCCCCATTTCAAACCGTGCCCGCTCCGCAGCCCAAGGGATTCACGGGCATTCCGCGTCGCCGGCAGGTGAGACGCCGACCGAACGAACATTGCCCGCTGAACCAGGACCTAGCCATAGGGAAATTCCTGATCTCGCCATATCCGCATCCATTTGTCCCAAAAGTGCCAGCGGTTTCGCCGCGCACGAAAAAGCCCCGCACGGGAGAGAGTTCGTGCGAGGCTTCGGGTTTCGCGCTGACCGGCCCTAGAAAATCAGGACCAGCAACAGCACCACGAGCAGGATCGTCAGCAGGCCGCCGCCACCCCACGCCGCCGCGTGGCCTTCTTCGCCCTGCACAATCTCTTCGATCTGTTCCTTACGATTCTTCGCCATCTTGGTAACCTCCTGGGCCGTGCTGCGGTGACGGCTCCGTTGGTCACAGTCTGCCCGTTATCCCGTTGCAAAAGCCTTTCAGCGAGGGCCCGTTCCGGCCCGGAGATGTTACGACGCGAGCTAATCCACGTTCCGCGCCGCGTCCGCAATCCGCCGAAGCGCCCTGCCCATCACCACCGCTTCCTCATCCGAAAGGTAGCCGGTGAAGTACTCATGCACTCCGCGCAGATGCACCGGTGCGGCATCCACCAGGCGCTGTCGCCCGGCTTTCGTCATCTCCACCCAGCGGCCGCGTCGGTCTTCCTCATCGGCCAGCCGGTCCACCAGCCCGGCATTGCACATCCGGTCCACCAACCGCGTGAGCCCGCTCTTGCTCAACAACACCAGGTCCGCCAATTCCGTCATCCGGAGCTTGTTCCCTTCGGCCTCGCTCAACTGCACGAGCACGTCGTACCAGCCCAGCGGCATTTCGCGCTCGGCCTCCAGCTCATCGGCCAGCTTCGAAACAACGAACGCATGCGCTTCCAGGAACGCCCGCCACGCGACCATCTCCGTGTCCTTCATCGCGCTGCATCATCCGGCCCAACTGCCGCCACTGGCAATGGCACACAGGATGATGTTGCCGGTGCATGGCTTCGCACGGCGCGGCTGGCTATGCTTCCGCTGCCGCCGCTCAGGCCGCCCGAGAGGACCCGATGACCAACCTGACCGCCGAGGAACTCCTTCGCACCACCCGTGCCGCCCGCAAAACACTCGACCTCACCCGCCCCGTCCCGCGGGAGGTGCTCCTTGAATGCATCGAAATCGCCATCCAGGCGCCTGTCGCCTCCAACCTCCCCAACTGGCATTTCGTCGTCGTCACCGACCGCAAGAAGAAGGAGGCGCTCGCCGAAATCTATATACAGGGGTGGCAGCTCTATCAGACCATGCCCGGCTCCGCCGTCGCGATGAAGTTTGAGAACGCGGAACGCCAGGCCACACAGGACCGTGTGGCTGATTCAGCCGACTACCTCGCCAACCATCTCGCGGATGTTCCCGCGCTCGTCATTCCGTGCCTCGGCCTGAACGTAGAGCAGCTCCCGCGCCTCGCCCAGGCGGCGATGTGGGGTTCGATCCTTCCGGCTGCCTGGAACTTCATGCTCGCCGCGCACACTCGCGGGCTGGGCACCAGCCTTACCACCCTCCACCTGTTCAACGAAGAAGGCGCGGCGCGCATCCTCGGCATCGATTATCCGAACGTCACCCAGGCCGGCCTCATCCCCACCGGATACCTCAAAGAAGGCGTCCGCTTCAAGCCCGGCCCGCGCGACCCCGTCGCACCCACCGTGCACTGGGACACCTGGTAGCCGATTCACGCATCGCTCTCTTCCCCCTCTCCATGAACATGGAGAGGGGGCCGGGGGGTGAGGTAGGTCACCGCGCCGCCGGCAAGTTCTCCGGCAGCGTCACCTTCGAACCAACCCCAAGCCCGTGCTGCGCGAACCATCCCTGGTTCACCTCCAGCACGTAGCGGTAGGGCTTCGCGGGCGTCAGCACCGTCTCATCCAGTGGTTTCGCCGCTCGAATCTCCTGCACGGTGCCATCGGCGCCGATGTACGCGATATCGAGCGGTACGTACGTATTCCGCATCCAGAACCCGCCGCCCGAATTGCCCGGGAACAGGAACAACATGCCCCAATCCGGGTCGAGCGCTTGCCGCCACATCAGCCCTTGCTGGCGCTGCTGCGGCGTCGCCGCCACCTCCACCTGCACCACCCTGCTCGAATCCTCGTCCGCCACCGTCACCTGGTACTGGTGCGGCGTACTGTCGTCGCGCGCGCACGCAATCAAGAACACCACGTACACAAACGGCAAAATCGAACGCAAGCTCGGCTCCTGGGTCAACACTTTCGTCACAAAACCACCAGCACAATCCCGGCCACGCAGAGCACCGTGCCAACGCCAATGCGCCGCGTGAACCGTTCCTTCAAGAACACGATCGAGAGGGGAAGCGCCAGCAGGGGCGACGTCGCCGAAAGCACCGCAGTCTTCGCCGCACCCGCCGTCACCACCGCGTAAACGTACATCAGGCTGCCAAAGGCAGTCCCAACAATGCCAGCCGCAACTATCGCAAGGATGTGGTTTCGATTCAGGAAGGGCCGCTTCAGCTCGTGCGGTTGGATAGCCAGCGCGAAGCCGAGCAGCGCCACGGCGCCCGCCGGCGTCCGTATCGCCCCTGCCGCCACCGCGCCGAGGTCGCCCTTCGCCGCCGCAAGCCACAGCGTGGCCGCAGCCCACAACACGCCGACCAACAGCAGCAGGCCGTACCCCATCATGTCGATCCCGCCCCCAACATGTGCACTCCCGGTTGGCAACGGAGCCAGCGCCGCGGCCCCGGGCTCGGAAATCGGCACCTGCACCGCCTCACCCACCGCCCCGGCTCCCGGTATCACGATCAGGTAGATGCCCGCGCCGATGAGCACCGCACCGGCGGGCAACCCCCACGCGAACGGCTCGTCCAGCAGCACCACACCGCCAACCACCGTCATCGCGATGAACAGCGCCATCGTCACCGGGAACGTTCGCTGCATGCCCACGCGCTTCAGCGCCAGGATGTAGAACGTATCGCCGATGCCGTACCCGATGAACCCGCTCAATATCACCTGCGCGAGCGTCCATCCGGGCGCATCCGCAATGTCTCCGGCCTGCCCGCTCGCCCAGAGCACGAACGGCATCAGCAGCGCACCGAACCCCAGGCGCAACGCGCTCAACACCACCGGAGATGTCCTCGCCGAAAGCGAAGTCAGCGCCACACTCGTCGCCGACCAGGTCAAAGCGGCTATCAGCGCGGCGAGTTCTCCCACGCACCCGGATGCTACGCCCAACCCCGAAACGCGAAAGCACCCACGCCCAACCGCCTGCTAGTATTCCGGCACTCGCAGCTCGCAACCCGCAACTCGCAACTCCGGAGGATCCATGGGAGCACTCGAAGGCATCCGCGTCATCGATTTCGGCCAGTACATCGCCGGCCCAATGGCCGCCATGTTCCTCGCCGATCAGGGCGCCGATGTCATCCGGGTCGAACATCCCAACGGACCCCTCCTCGATTCCCCCGCAAACGCCACGTACAACCGCAACAAGCGCTCACTCGTCCTCGACCTGAAAGACCCCGGCCAGAACGAGCGCGCCCGCCAGCTCATCGAATCCGCCGACATCGTCATCGAGAACTTCCGCCCCGGCGTCATGGATCGCCTCGGCCTCGGCCCGGCAGCGATGACCGCGGCCAACCCGGGGCTCATCTACTGTTCGATGCCGGGCTTCGCCGGCGACCATCCGCTCGCGGCCCTCCCCGCCTGGGAAGGCACTGTCGCCGCTGCGACCGCCACCTATCGCCCGAATCCGCGCACCGGTCGCCCGATCTATACCGCGCTCCCGTTCTCCTCGTCCTACGCCGCGTTCGTCAGCGCCATGAGCATCGCGATGGCGCTCAACGCCCGCGCCCGCGATGGCCTCGGCCAGGTCATCGAAGTCCCGCTCTTCGACGCTACCTTCGCCGCCATCGGTTACCGCATCGGCGGCGACATCATCGCCGCCGACCCGGCCTCCATGGCCCGCATGCTCGGCATCACCCGCCAGTTCGAATGC
>CALFYR010000247.1 GCA_937954195.1 uncultured Dehalococcoidia bacterium | reverse complement strand
AGGACGAACCCGAGCCCTCCGGCGAACACGCCGAGGTTCATGCCGAGGCGATTACCTTCATCGGCTACTTTGCGGAGGTATTCGCCATTGACCGCGCGATAGTGCTTCTCGGGGGCGACGCTTTCGGCGAACGCGCGAAGTTCGGGGGCGACGCTAACGACGGTGCCCGTGCCGAAGGTCATGGCGAAGGCTGTACACCAGAACGCCATGTCCACCGGTCGCTCGCCAAAGACGAGGCGTTCGGTGAGGAAGTCATCCGGGGTGACGCCAAGGCCACGGGCGTAATTTTCGCGCATGATGGCGGCGTTCTTGCGATAGAGTTCGGTCACGTGATGTTGCTCCGGGGCCTGGCGCGGGAGCATAGCAGATGAAGCATCGCCCGGGTCGCCGTAACGGTTCTAGCTGCCCAAACCCGGCGCGTGAATGACCGTGATGAGCCATGCCGGTCGGAAGCCGCACGAGAGCCCGTTGTTGATGGAACGCAGGTTGGCGGAACTGGCGGTGTAGATCGGCCAGCGACCTTGCGCGCGAATCCAGTGGGCCGCGTGGATGGTGAGCACCCGGGCGAGGCCCTGACCGCGTGCCTCCCGCGTGACATCAACGCCGATTTCGTCAATGCCCGGGTACTGGTCCCAAACGCCGGAGACGCCGAGAAGCGCATCGGAACGGTCTCGAACGGCGAACGCGGCTCGAAAACCGGCGATCAGTTCGGGCCGCTCAGATGGTTCAAGGAGCGCGTTGTCAAAGACTTCGGTCTGGCGTTCACGGACGATTTCTTCGGCGGAAAGCTCCACCATACGAAGACCGGCGGCAAGCGGCGGGACGGGCGGAAGTTCGGCAAGGACCATGCCCATCGTGGTGCTATGGGAGCCCGCTCCTTCGTGGCCAAGCCGGTGCGCCTCGGCACGGAGCGCCTCGATGAACTCCGGCTGAAACACCCGGAAGTGGTAGGGCAGCGATGCAGCCTTCTCTCGTAGCCACGGGAACAGCCGTTCATCCGCGACGGAGATGACGGTGCCGACGCCGCATTCGACGAGCAGAACGAGGTGGGGCTCACGCGAATCGGCCGGCCTGGAGCAGATGGTCAGGCCGGGCGAGGCGAACGCGGAGGGTTCGCACCCCAGTTGGCGCGCGAACTCTGCGTGGTAGGCGGCCAGGGCTTCGCGTGG
>CALFYR010000246.1 GCA_937954195.1 uncultured Dehalococcoidia bacterium | reverse complement strand
GCGACCGGACGGGCGAGGGCCAGTACATCGACCTTTCGATGCAGGAAGCGAACCTGGCGTTCGTCGGCGACGCAGCGATGGAGTACCTGCGGACTGGTCGGCAGCGAGAGCGGACGGGAAACCGGCACGCCGCGTTTTCGCCCCATGGGATCTTTCCTTGCATGGGGAGGGAGCGGTGGGTGGCGATCGCGTGCGAGGACGAGGGGCAGTGGGTCGCGCTTGCTGGAGTGCTGGGGCTTGAGACTGCCGGGTTCGAGACGGTGGCGGCGCGGAAGGCCCGCGAGGACGAGTTGGAGGGTGCGATTGGCGAGCGGACGGCCGGGTTCGAGCGCGACGCACTCGTCGCGCTGTTGCAGGCGAAGGGCGTTTTAGCGGCGCCCGTGCTGGATGGGATCGAGGTTTCGGCGGACCCGGGGTTGCGCGAGCGGGGGGTGGTCCGGGAGGTGATGCACGCGGAGGTTGGCGTCTTTCCGCAGGCGACCATCCCGTGGCGGTATTCCCGAGACGGAGCGCCGGCCGTGACAGGTGCGCCGTTGCTGGGTGGCGATTCGTTCGAGGTGTTGAGCCAGTTCCTTGGGATGAGCCGCGCGGAGTATGACGAGCTGGTAGAGGCGGGTGTTTCGGGAGCGGGGCCGCCGTAGGGCCTCACCCCCCGGCCCCCTCTCCATCGTTCGATGGAGAGGGGGAGTGACGATGTGATTTCGACCGTCCGCACTTTAAGCGGCGAGGCAGGAGAGAGGCCATGACGGAATACACGAACATTCGATATGAGATGGATGGCAAGCTGGCGGTGCTTTCGCTGGCGCGGCCGCAGGCGCGGAATGCGCAGAGCCGGGTGCTCATCGAGGAGCTTGATGCCGCGTTCGACCGGGCGGCGAAGGACGTGAACGTCCACGTGATTGTGTTGCGGGGCGATGGCGACCACTTCTCGGCGGGGCACGACCTGGGGAGCCCGGAGGAGCTGGCGGACAAGAAGGCGCGACCTGAGCAGGAAGGTCTTCGCGGGCGGTACAACCGTTCGTGGAACCTGTATGTGGACGCGACGCTGCGCTGGCGGAACCTGCCGAAGCCGACGATCGCGGCGGTGCAGGGGTACTGTATTTTCGGGGGTTGGATGTTCGCGAGCGCGTGCGACGTGGTGATCGCGTCGGATGACGCACTGTTCCTGCCCACGAACTTCCAATACTTCGGGGTGCCGTGGGACCTGCACCCGCGGAAGGCGAAGGCGATCCTGTTCGAGAGCCGGCTGGTGGACGCGAAGGAGGCGGAGGAGCTGAACTTCGTGAGCTGGGTGGTGCCGCGCGCTCGGCTGGACGAGGAGGTGATGGAGTACGCTCGGCGGGTGGCGGAAAACGACCCGTTCCAGCTGCGGATGATTAAGCTGGCGATTAACCAGGTGCAGGACACGCAGGGCTTCAACGGGAGCATTTACGCGGCGCACGCGATGCACATGCTTTCTTCGACTGGCGAAGGCGACCCGGACTACGCGCTGAAGAAGCCGGACGGGAAGCGGCGGCCGATGGTGCAGCGCGCGTTCGAGAACTACGAGAAGCGCAAGGAGCGGATTGCGCGGGGCTAGAGGACTTTGCGCACCACGGGCCGGGCCTTCTGGTGACGTGCCGCTTCGGTGAAGCCCGCGGCCCGGAACACGGGCAGCAGGCCGACATAGGCGGCGTCGGTTGAGACGATGCCGGCTCCGCGGGCGTTTTCGTATTCGGCGCCGGTCTGGCGGAACCACATGCACCAGCAGCCACCATAGCCGCCGCGCTTGCCGAATAGGCGCTCGAAATCGGGCCACGTTTCGGGGGTGAGCGGCTTAACTTCGTCCATGACGGGAAGATAACGCGCGGAACCTGAGGCGGTAACCGGGAGTGTCACACGGTGAGCACCTTGCGCCAGTACCAATCCCTTGCGACGTGTTCGAAGCCTGCAGCGAGGTAGCACCGGGCGGCGTTC
>CALFYR010000245.1 GCA_937954195.1 uncultured Dehalococcoidia bacterium | reverse complement strand
CCTTCAAAGCCCGCCGCTAGGCGGGCTTTGTTCGTGCCAGGGTTTCGAATTCGGGGAGATGGTTCACGTAGTGCTGTGACACTTCGTTCAGATGGTCGCGTTTCTCGCGTATCAGTTCAGGTGTGAGCCGCGGCAGAATCCCCAGGAGCTGGGCATGCGCACGTTCGAGGCGTTCGAGCACGGCGCCAACCGGCTGACTTCGGGCCCAGGCGGCTTCTCGTGCATTGTGAACCTCAAAGTGTGGCCACGGCTCTTCGCCGGGCAACCAGCCGCTCCCGAAGGTCCAACCATCGGGCAGCGGTTCGTCGAAGTAGGTCAGCAACATGAACCCGTAGGCGGCTTCATCCCAGAAGGCGAGGTGGGCTACCGATTCCTTCGCCGTCCAGCCGGCGTTCGTGGCTGATTCCAGCGCGGCCGCGTTCAGGCTGGTAATGGCCGAATGAAGCGGCGACCATGGTTCTTCGATCCGGGCCAGCACCGTCGCGTTCTCGGCTGAGTCCAAGGCACACCTCCAGCGGTGGGGAGGCTAGCACATCGACGGTTGTTCGCCCGATTCATGTTGACACCCTAGACTTCGATCAGATGACAACGCGCGTTCGAGGCGGCCGGTATGTGGTGCAGGGCGGCGTTTCGCTTCGGGGCGAAGTCACCGTTTCGGGCGCGAAGAACCACGCGCTGGCGGCAATGTGCGCCAGCCTCCTCACCGACGAAGAACTCGTGCTTGAGAACGTCCCGTGGATCAGCGATGTGGACTCCCTGGGCGAGCTCCTCGTCAGCCTCGGGGCGAAAGTCGAACGCAGTGCCGATGGAACGGTACGGCTCAACGCCGGCGGCGTCCGCGTGTTCGATGCGCCGACAGAGCTCATCAGCGAGAATCGCGCTTCGTTCCAGGTGATGGGGCCGCTCCTGGCACGCCATGGTTTCGCTTCGTCGCCGCCGCCGGGCGGTGATGTCATTGGCCAGCGCCCTATCGATGTCCACCTCCTTGGATTCGAGGCGATGGGAGCATCGATTACCCGGGAAGGTGACCGGTACGTGGCGCGCGCCGAAGCCGATGGATTGGTCGGGACGCGGGTGTTCATGGACTACCCGTCGGTTTCCGGCACGCAGAACGTGATGATGGCGGCAACCCTCGCACGCGGACGCACCGTCATCGTGAACGCTGCTACAGAACCCGAGGTACAGGAACTCGCCCTGATGCTGAACGCGATGGGCGCGAAGATCGAAGGAATCGGTAGCCAGATGCTGGCGGTAGAGGGCGTTGAGCGCCTTCGCGGCGCCACCTACCGGGTGATGCCAGACCGCATTGAGGCGGGGACATGGGCGATTGCGGCGGTGATGACCGGCGGCGAAATTGAGGTTAAGGATGCTCCCGTCCACGTGCTCGACGCGGTGCTTTCGAAGTTGCGTGCGGTCGGAGCGACGATTGTCGAGACATCGGACGCTCTCAGCGTGAAGCAAGGATGTCCGATTCGAGCCGTGAGTTTCCAGGCCCTCCCCTACCCGGGCCTGGCGACGGACCTGCACGCGCCCTTCGCGGCCGTGCTCACGCAGGCGAACGGCGTCTCCATCATCCACGAGCGCGTTTTCGACAACCGGATGCTGTACGTGAGCGAGTTGCGCAAGATGGGCGCCGAGATCGTGAGCGCGGGTTCCTCGGCGATTGTCTCGGGACCGACGCCGCTCCATGGGGCGCGCGTGCGAGCGCTGGATGTTCGCGCCGGCGCGGCCGTGCTCCTCGCGGCGGTCACGGCACAGGGCACAACTTACATCGACGATGCATATCACCTGGACCGCGGGTACGAACGGCTCGATGAGAAACTTCGCGCCCTGGGCGTAGAACTGGAGCGCGTGTAATGGCTATGGAGTTCCTATCGCCGAAGAAGGCGGGAATCGACCTTGGTACGGCGAACATCCTGGTCTACGTCAAAGGCCAGGGGATTGTCGTGAACGAACCATCCGTCGTGGCCCGGCACAATCGAGACAACGCCATCATGGCGGTCGGCAACGAAGCGCGAGCGATGCAGGGCCGGACTCCCGGCTCCATTAGCGTCATCCGCCCGATGCGCGACGGCGTGATTGCGGACTACCTCACGACCGAAGCGATGCTTCGCTACTTCATCGGACTCATCACCGGCCGGTTCAACCTGATCCGCCCGGAGGTGATGGTGACCGTGCCGGCCGGCGTGACGAGCGTTGAGCAGCGCGCTGTGCGGGACGCCGCCGAGCAAGCCGGCGCCCGCAAGCCGGCGCACCTGGTGCCGGAACCGCTGGCCGCGGCCATCGGCGCGCGCATCCCGATCGGCACGGCGCGCGGCAACATGGTCGTCAATATCGGCGGTGGACGGACCGAAGCGGCGGTCATCTCGCTCTACGGCATCGTCGTGAGCGAGTCCGTGCGCATGGCCGGCGACCGCATCGACGAAGCAATCATCGCCTATGTTCGAAGGCGACATAACTTGATTATCGGCGAGAAGACCGCCGAAGAGATCAAGATCGCCATCGGCAGCGCGCTTCCCGTGGATGAGGGTCTCGCGACGCAGGTGCGCGGACGGGACCAGCTTTCGGGGTTGCCCAAAACGATCTCGTTGACGAGTGCCGAGGTTGCCCAGTCGATCCAGGACTGCCTTGGGACCATTGTCCAGACGGTCCGAGCTGTGCTGGAGAAGACGCCCCCCGAGCTCGCGGCGGACGTGATTGACCGGGGCATCGTGTTGACGGGCGGTGGCGCACTCCTCCGGCATATGGACGAGCTGCTCACCCAGGAAACGGGCGTTCCGTGCTATGTCGCGGATAACCCGCTCGAGTGCGTCGCGATTGGCGCCGGCATCGCGCTGGACCACCTGGACGTCATCAAACGAAGCCTGCCGACCGAGGAAGAAAACCTTGTTGGGCTCTTCCCCGGCCCCGAAATGCGCTAGCGGTTCAGCCGCGTGTGGGCTTCTTCTTTCGACCTACGATCCAGAGCATGCCCTCGCGCTTCGAAAGTCCGCTCAGCACTCCGTCATGCTCGGTGATGAACGTCCGGACGGCGTCGGGGTCGGTCTTCGAGTACTCCCTCAGTGCCCAGCCAATCGCCTTCCGGATGAAGAAGTCCTTGTGGCCCGCTTGCCGCACGCAATAGCCGAACAACCGTTCCGTGTCTGTTGCGCCCTTGTACCGCAGTTGGTGCAGGATTGCGGTCCTCGCCACCCACATGTTTTCGTCGCCAACCCACTGGTCCATCGCCGTTGCGAGTTCCGGGTTCAGGCGCACCAGTGTTCCGACGACATCCGCTGCCAGCCCATCGACCGTGTCCCACCAGGAATGCGTGGTGACCATCCAGCGAGTGTGGTCGAGGAATCCGGGACCGCAGGTTCGCACGTTGGCCACGGCCAGTTCGACCGCGACGTAGTGGTATTCGCGTTCGGGGAGTTCGTAGAGCGCCATGGTTGCGGCCGTGAGATCGGGCTCTGCCGGTTTCGGCAACTCGCTGAGGGCTTCGCGGGCAAGGCGCCGGCGCTCCGTGGTCGCAATGCCGACGAATGGGAACAGGTTCCGCATGTACGCCGACATCGAGGTGGCGCGTGCCGGGTCACGGTGCGGTTCGAAGGCTGATTGAAGCGCCTGAACCACGTCTTCCGCGTAGCTGCTCACGGCGAGCTCCTCGCGTTCCTGAATTCGAGCCATCCGTATACTACCGCCGATGCGAGTGACCCTTCTTGGGACTGGTACGCCCATCCCGATGCTCGAACGGCGAGGTCCGGCGACACTCGTCGAGGCCGGGTCCGCGCGAATTCTCGTTGATGCCGGGAGCGGGGTGGTTCATCGCCTGCTCGAGGCCGGACAACCCACCCGGCAGCCACCGGGGGCGCCGCCTGCGCTCACGCACATTCTCCTGACTCACCTCCATTCCGACCACATCATGGGCTTGCCGGACCTGCTGTGGACCGGCTGGATTATGGACTGGTGGCGTGAACCTCCCGTGCTATTCGGCCCTCCCGGTACGGCCGAAATGGTGCGCCGAGTCATCCACGCTTTCGACTACGACATCGCCGTTCGAAATTCGGTCGATAGGCTGACCCGTCCATGGGTCGCCCCGAAGGTCCACGAGTTTTCGAACGGGTGGAACTACGACGGAGCGGACTTCCGCGCGACGCCGTTCCGAGTCGACCACAATCCCGTGGACCAGGCATTCGGCATCAGGCTGGACACGGAACTCGGGTCGGTCGCCTTCTCGGGGGACACGCGCGCGCTCGAGTCGCTCGCGGAAGCAAGCAACGGTGTCGACCTGCTCCTGCACGAGGTGTACGACTCGGAGCTCGCGCGGTCGCAGCTCCAGGCGGTTCGGAGCCAGTTTGGCGTGGAATCTCCGCAGTTCCGGGCCAGGGCCGGAGTCATTGCCTATCACACCGTCGCCGATGACCTCGGACCGATTGCCAACCTCGCCGATACGCCGCACCTTGTTCTCAACCACGTCATCGGGCCGCCCGACACGTCCGGCATCGAACTCGACATACGCCGCCACTACCGGGGTGAGATCACGGTTGGCGCCGATCTCCAGGTCTTTACTGTGGGCCGCACCTAGCGACGATCTAATGCCGGCTACTTTCCGCCCGGTTCCGCCCGTTTGATGTAGAAGGTCATGCTTTGCATGGCGAGCACCGGGTCGATGTGGCGGATGGCGACGTCGCGGGGGACGTGGGCCGTGATTGGCGCGTAGTTGAGGATCGCCCGAATGCCGGCTTTCACCAGCTTGTTCACTACTTGCTGTGCTTCGTGCGCGGGTACGGCCACGATGCCGATGTCTATCCGGTTGGTGGCCAGGTAGGAGTCGAGCCGTTCGATGTCCTGGACTTCCACGCCACCGACCTGAGAACCGACGACCGACGGATTCGCATCGAATGCGGCGGTGATGTGGAATCCCTGTGGGCCGAAGCCGCCGTATTCGGCAATCGCCTGACCGAGGCGCCCGACGCCGACGAGGAGTAGCCGCCACTGCCGGTCGATGCCGAGGATCTCTTGCAGCTTGGCGAGGAGCGACGCGACGTTGTATCCGCGACCCTGTTTGCCGAAGCGTCCGAAGTAGCTGAGGTCCTTCCGAATCTGGGCGGGCGTGACGTCGAGCAGTTCACCCAGGGCCTGGGAGCTGACAACCGACTCTCCGCGGGCTGCCAGTTCGGACAAAGCCCGTGCGTAGACCGGCAAGCGGTTGATTACGACTTCAGGGATCTCAAGGGTCATGTGCGGGGTTGTGAAATCCGTAACTTTCGCTGGACTATAGTCCCGTGCTGCCGAGACGGTCAATTCTGCAGAGTGATACCCGAAACGCCGTTCACCCATTCCTGAATTGGGTTAACCGGGTCGTAACACCGCCGACGGCCCGTTCGGACCTATCGACGCGACGACGGGCCGCGATTTGTTGTGTTGTGGAAGCGGCCCCGTATGCCTGATTGACCACGCTTGGATTACCGTTGACGATTGAGCGCACCCCCTTTTCGGAGACACTCGTGAACCTGCGTATACCCGGTCCGACCCCCTGCCCGGAGGAGGTTCTGGCGGCCGGCTCATTGCAGATGATGAACCACCGCGGCCCTGAATTCGCCCAGGTCCTTCGACGCGTGACCGACGGCCTGAACTGGGTCTTCGGTAGCTCCAGTGATGTGCTCTCGTTCACCACTTCCGGCACCGGCGGTCTCGAAGTCGCCGTAGTGAACACGTTGAGCCCGGGCGATAAGGTGCTCTCTGTCTCCATTGGCTCCTTTGGCGACCGCCTGCGGAGCATCGCGAAGACCTATGGCGCCGAAATCGTGCCGTACACGCTTGAGTGGGGCGAGGCCGCGGACCCGGCGGTTATCGCGAAGATGCTCGACGAGGACGCCTCGATTAAGGCCGTCCTGATCACCCACAACGAGACTTCGACGGGCGTGACGAACCCCCTGGAAGCCGTGGCGAAGGAAGTTCGCTCGCGTGGCCGGCTCATCATTGTCGACGCTGTGAGTAGCATGAGCTCGATCCCATGCCCCGTTGAGCGCTGGGACCTCGATGTGGTCGTCAGCGGGTCGCAAAAGGGTTGGATGGTCCCGCCGGGCCTGGCGTTCGTTTACATGAGCGAACGCGCCTGGGCCGCCAACGCCGAGGCGAAGATGCCGCGTTTCTACTTCGACGCGAAGAAGACGAAGGAATCTCTGGAGAAACTGCAGAACCCATGGACGCCCGCAATGTCCGTGTACTACCAAATGGACAAGGCGTTCGAGCTCATTCGGGCGGAAGGCCTTGAGGGCGTCTTCACCCGCCATGAAGCCATTGGCAACTACACGCGCAACCGGGTGAAGTCGCTCGGCCTCAAGCTTGTGCCCGTCGAAGAGAAGTACGCTTCGAACACGGTCACGGCCGTGTGGTGGCCCGAAGGTGTGGATGGCAAGGCCATCAGCAAGCGCGCCCGGGAGGAGTTCGGCGTGGTGCTTGGCGGCGGCCAGGGCAAGCTCGAAGGCAAGATCTTCCGAGTGGGTCATCTCGGCTGGGTCCAGCAGCATGAAGTCGAGGAAGCGCTGGATGTGGTGGAGAAGCTCCTGAAGGCCTGAGCCCTCGGTCCCCGGTTCCTCCAACGATGCCCGCCCTTATGCAGATTGCATTAGGGGCGGGCATCATGCATAGTGCATGAAGTGACGCCCGATACGTTTGTTTCCGAACGGAACGCGCTCGGCCTCTCGCAGGCCGCCATGGCTGAAGCCCTTGGTGTGGACCAGGGGACGATCAGCCGCTGGGAATCCGGCAAGGTCCGCATTCCCGCCGCCATCGAACTGGCGCTCGCCACGCTCAAGGAGTCCAAGAAAGCCATGCCTGAGAATCGCCGCCCCCGCATCCTTGTCGCCGATCCCGTAGCCGCCGAAGGTATCGAAATCCTGCGTACGGTCGGTGATGTCGACGTGAAGACGGGCCAGGCGGCCGACTCGCTCATCGCCATGATTGGCGACTACGACGCACTGGTGGTTCGCAGCGAGACCAAGGTGACCCGCGCCGTCATCGAAGCCGGTGCGCGGTTGCAGGTGGTCGGCCGGGCGGGCGTTGGTGTCGACAACATCGACCTGGACGCTTCGACGGAGCGCGGGGTGATCGTGGTGAATGCGCCCCAGGGCAATACCGTCGCCGCCGCTGAACACACGCTTGCCCTCCTGATGGCATTGGCCCGGCACGTTCCCCAGGCCGACGCCTCGATGCGCGCCGGCAAGTGGGACCGCAAGACGTTCGTCGGGACGGAGATTCGCGGCAAGACGCTTGGCATCGTCGGCCTCGGCAAGATCGGCTCGGAGGTCGCTCGCCGGGCCGTGGCGATGGAGATGCGTGTTATCGCTCACGACCCGTTCGTACCGGTGGAGCGCGCCCGGGCTCTCGGCGTCGAATCCGTCGACTTCGAACAGCTGGTCATGCTGTCGGACTTCATCACGGTGCATCCGCCGCTCACGGCGGCCACGAACGGGATGATCGGTGAGACCGAGTTGGCGCGAATGAAGGACGGTGTCCGGCTCATCAACGTCGCGCGAGGCGGCATCATCGATGAGCACGCGCTGGCCGCCGCTGTTGCCAGTGGCAAGGTTGCCGGCGCGGCCATCGACGTCTTCACGTCCGAGCCGCCGACGGACGATGTTCTGAGCCAGGACCCGCGGATCATTGTCACGCCGCATCTGGGCGCTTCGACGGCCGAGGCGCAGGAGCGCGTCGCCGTGGACGTGGCCGAGCAAATCGTGGACGTACTTTCAGGCCGTCCGGCCAGGTATGCGGTCAATGCGCCTATGCTCGCGCCGGAGACGCTCCAGGTGGTGGGGCCCTACATGGCAGTGGCCGAACTGCTGGGTTCCGTTGCGACCCAGCTCGTCACGGGCAAATTGCAGACGATCGAAATCGAGTACCTCGGCGAAATCGCTGAACACGACATCACACCGCTCCGCGCCTCAGTGATCCGCGGACTGCTGAAGCCGATCAGCGAAGAGAACGTCAACCTCGTGAACGCCAACCTCATCGCCCAGTCGCGGGGGTGGGACATCGAAGAGCGGAAGCGGACGTCCCACGAGGTCTTCCTCAACCTTCTCCAGGTAAAGGTCGGGACGAGCGAGGCGGAGGTTTCGGTCGGTGGGACGATTGAGCATGGCCAGGCGAACATCGTGTCGATCAACGGGCTGGACCTCGACATCGTCCCGGTGCCGGGCACCTTCCTGGTTGTCTGCGACAACGAAGACCGGCCAGGGATGATCGGCCGGGTCGGCACGTTGCTCGGCGAGTGGGACATCAACATCCAGTCGATGCAGGTGGGTCGCCAGCAGCGGCGCGGGCGAGCTCTCATGCTGATTGCCGTGGACGAGGGCCCCTCACCCGACCAGCTCGCCGCGATCGAAGGAATCGACGGGATTTACAACGTCCGACTCATCCGCATCTAACGAGGCGCGTTACAGATTCATCAACAACTGAGCGACCGGTGTAGGGTTACGCGGGGAGGTCGGTTGAGTGATCGAAGGAACACGCCCGCCTTCGCGGGTAGCTATCGAAGACGTTTCGCTTGCGGTGAACGGCGGCCGGTTCGCCGCCAAGGCCGTCGCGGGTCATCCCGTCAGGGTGCGGGCGCGAATTTTCGCGGATGGCCATGACCACCTTGCAGGGCGGCTCCTCCACCGGCCGCGCGGCGGCGAATGGGCCAGCGTGGAGATGCGCGAACTCGGGAACGACACCTGGTCGGCCGAGTTCACGGCAGGCCCGCCCGGATTCTACGAAGTGACGGTCGAAGGGTGGATAGACACCTACGACACGTGGCTCGCGGGCCTGAAGAAGCGGGAAGCGGCCGGGCAGGACCTTTCTGTCGAACTCCAGGTTGGAGCCTTGATGATCCGGGCGGCCGAAGGGAACGCCCCGGCCCGTGAGCGGCGCGTATTGCGCGAAGCCGCAGATGAGTTGCCCGGACTCGCGGGCTCGGAGGCAGTGGCTCTCGCATCGGCCGTACACCCCGCCATGTCGGTCTACCAGGATCGGGGGCTCGTGAGGACCATGGACGCCCCGTTGCCGCTCGTGGTCGAACGGGAACGGGCGGGTTCGGGCGCCTGGTATGAATTCTTCCCACGCTCCACCTCGGGCGATGGCAGCCACGGTACCTTCGCCACCTCCGAAAGGATGCTGGAGTACGCGGCGTCGATGGGATTCGATGTGGTGTACCTCCCACCCATCCATCCGATTGGCCGGAAGAACCGGAAAGGCCCCAACAACACGCTGACACCGGGAGAAAACGACCCGGGAAGCCCCTGGGCGATCGGTTCCAGCGACGGGGGACATGTCGCGATTCACCCGGAACTGGGCACGGCCGACGACCTGAAGCGCTTCATGGACCGCGCGTCCGAGCTTGGCCTTGAGTTGGCGCTCGATATTGCGTTCCAGTGCGCGCCCGACCATCCGTGGGTGAGCGAACACCCCGAGTGGTTCAAACATCTGCCCGATGGCTCCATCCGCTATGCGGAGAATCCCCCCAAGAAGTACGAGGACATCGTCCCGTTCGACTTCGAATGTGAGAACTGGCAGGAGCTCTGGGACGCCCTGTGCGGGGTGGTTCTCCACTGGGCCGAGTTCGGCGTGCGCATCTTCCGGGTTGATAACCCGCACACGAAGCCGTTCGCGTTCTGGGAGTGGCTCATTGCGACCGTGCGCGCACGGTATCCGGACGTCGTGTTCCTGAGCGAGGCGTTCACCCGCCCCGCCGTCCTCCACCACCTGGCGAAGGTTGGGTTCAGCCAGTCGTACACCTACTTCACGTGGCGCAACACCAAGGAAGAGATTATCGACTACGTGGGCGAGCTCAACGAAGGCGTGGGACACGCGTATTTGCGTCCCAACTTCTGGCCAAACACACCCGACATCCTGCCCCAGTATCTCCAGGCTGGAGGAAGGCCCGCCTTCATGGTTCGGCTGGTGCTTGCCGCGACGCTCTCAGGCAATTACGGCATTTACGGGCCCGCCTTCGAACTCTGCGAGGCCACGCCGCGTGACCCGGGCGGCGAGGAATACTACAACTCCGAAAAGTACGAGGTGAAACGCTGGGACCTGGAAAGCCCGTGGTCGCTCCGAGACTTCATTACCAGGGTGAACCAGATCCGGCGCGATCTGCCCGCGTTCCGGTCGTTCGGCGCGCCCGTGTTCCACGCGACGGATAACGACCGGCTTCTCGCCTACAGCCGGACCGACGAGGAGACGGGTCAGACCGTGCTCGTGGTGGCGAACCTGGACCCGCACTTCCGCCAATCCGGATTTGTTACCCTTGGGGACACGGTCCCGGTCCAGGGAGATGGTTTGTACCAGGTCCACGACCTGCTGGGCGGCGCGCGGTACCTTTGGCAGGGACTGCGGAACTACGTGGAATTGGACCCACAGGTAACGCCGGCACACATCTTCGTGCTCAGGACCACACGCCGGTCCGAACGCGATTTCGAGTACTTCCTGTGAGAGGGAAAGCGGTGGCAGCAACCCGAACCAGACGAACGATCACCGATTCCGCTGCGGGAGACCCGCTGTGGTTCAAAGACGCCGTCATTTACGAATTGCACGTACGTTCGTTCTCGGATTCGACGGGTGATGGCATCGGTGACTTCGCCGGTCTCACGCAGCGGCTTGATTACCTGCAGGAGCTGGGCGTCACCGCGCTGTGGTTGCTTCCCTTTTACGAAAGTCCCCTGCGCGACGACGGCTACGACATCGCCGACTACCGCCGGATCCACCCGTCCTACGGGACCCTAAGCGACTTCAAGAAGTTCCTTGCCGAGGCGCATGCCCGGGGCCTCAAGGTAATCACCGAACTCGTGGTGAACCACACCAGTGACCAGCACGCGTGGTTCCAGCGGGCGCGCCGCGCCCCGCGTGGCAGTGCTCACCGGAACTACTACGTTTGGAGTGACACAGCGACCGAGTACTCGGACGCGCGGATCATCTTCAAGGACTTCGAACGATCCAACTGGACGTGGGATCCCGTCGCCGGGCAGTACTTCTGGCACCGCTTTTATTCACACCAGCCGGACCTGAATTTTGACAACCCGAGGGTACGAGAGGAGATTCTCGACCTAGTCGACTTCTGGTTCGGGATGGGTGTGGATGGGTTCCGCCTGGACGCCATTCCCTACCTGTTCGAACGGGAGGGGACGAGTTGCGAGAACCTCCCCGAGACCCATGAATTCCTGCGAGAGATCCGCGCCCACGTCGATGCCAACTTCCCCGGACGTATGCTGCTTGCCGAGGCGAACCAGTGGCCCGAGGACGCGGCGCGCTACTTCGGCGACGGCGACGAGTGCCACATGGCCTACCACTTTCCGCTCATGCCGCGCCTCTTCATGGCGGTCCGCATGGAGGACCGTTTCCCAATTACAGAAATCCTCGACCAGACGCCGGAAATACCCGACAACGCCCAGTGGGCGCTCTTCCTTCGGAACCACGACGAACTGACGCTGGAGATGGTGACGGACGAGGAGCGGGACTACATGTACCGCGTCTACGCGGCCGAAGACCGGGCGCGCATCAACCTGGGCATTCGTCGGAGACTCGCACCGCTGCTTGGCCACAACCGCCGGCTCATCGAGCTGCTCAACGCACTGTTGCTTTCTATGCGGGGCACCCCGGTCATCTACTACGGCGACGAGATCGGGATGGGCGACAACATCTACCTCGGTGACCGCGATGCCGTCAGAACGCCGATGCAATGGAGCGCCGACCGGAATGCCGGCTTCTCCCGCGCGAACCCCCAACGGCTGTACCTCCCGGTCATCATCGACCCGGAGTACCACTACGAATCAGTCAATGTTGATGCGCAGCAATCCAACCCTTCGTTGCTCCTCTGGTGGATGCGTCGCCTGATAGCACTGCGTAACCGGTACCGGGCGTTCAGCCGCGGGACGATGACATTCGTTGAGTGCGACAACCGGCGAGTGCTTGCGTTCGTCCGCGAGTACGAGGGGGAGCGGGTGCTGGTCGTGGCGAACCTCTCCAGGTTCACCCAGGCGGCTAACCTGAACCTTCCCGGGTTCGCGGGTTCCGTGCCTGTCGAGATGTTCGGCCACACACAGTTCCCGACGATCACGAGCGAGACGTACTTCCTTTCCATGGGGCCGCACGCCTTCTACTGGTTCGTCCTCGAACCAGCCACGGCGCAGGCGCTTGCGCCAGTTGGCCACGAGCCGCCGTTGCTGCGCGTGACCGAGCATTGGGAAGAGCTGGTGACGGATCGACGCCGGGCACTGGAGACGGCGCTGGTTCAGTACTTGCCCTCACGCCGGTGGTACGGTTCGAAGACCCGCCACGTCAGTCGCTTGCGCGTGGATGACGTAATCCAGGTGAAGGTCCGCACGGTGCAGCCAGCATCGCTGGTGACAGTCCGCGTCGAGTACGACTCAGGAGAGCCGGATACCTACGCGCTGCTGCTGACCGCAGTGACCGCGGAACGAGTCGCGACGATTGAGCGGAACGTCCCATGGGCACTGATCGCGCCGATCGAGCTGGCGGACGGGACGCAGATGCATCTGGTGGATGCTGTCGCCGTCCCCGAAGTCGCCGTGGGCCTGATTGAAGCATTCCGGACGAAGGCCAAGCCTGCTGGCGCGAAAGGAACGCTCACCTTCGGGACGGAGCCGGGCGTGCGCTTGCGGCCCGCCGACGAAGACCTCCACCCCACGGTGAGCCGCTCGGAGCAGAGCAATACGTCACTCATGTTCGGGAGTGAGTATGTGCTCAAGATGATTCGACGCCTCGAAGCCGGGATTCACCCCCAGGTCGAAATTGGCAGGTTCCTCGCGAAATCAAAGGTTGCGCCGCACGTTGCCAGCCTCGCCGGGACGCTCACGTATTCGGAAAACGGCGGCAAGTCCGTCGTCCTTGGCGTCATGGAACGAGCGGTGCCGCACCAGTACGACAGCTGGACATTCGCCGTCGAATCTCTGGGGCTCATCCTCGAAGAGGTGGCCGCGAGCCAGGACGTGCCGCCCGACCTGCCGCGCCGGCCCCACCCGATGGATATGCCAGCACCGCACGAACGGCTCATCGACGTCGCAGGGTCGTGGCTTGATTTCGCACGGCTCCTCGGGCATCGCACGGCGGAACTCCACCTCGCCCTTGCCGACGGGAAGGACAATCCGGATTTCGTGCCCGAGAAGTACACCCCGTTCTACCAGCGAGCGCTGGCCCAGGGCTTCCGGGTCCAGGCGAGGAACTCCTTGCGCACCCTGCGTGGCTCCATCGATAAACTGCCGCCTTCGGCACAGGAAAAGGCCCGCCAGATTCTCGACAACGAACAGGGCATTCTTGCGCGGCTGCACGAGATTGCCTCACGAAACCTCGAAAGCACGCGCATCCGGTGCCACGGCGATCTCCACCTTGGTCAGGTTCTCGTTTCCGGGCGAGACCCCGTATTCATTGACTTCGAAGGCGAACCGGCCCGGTCCCTTGGAGATCGGCGTATCCGGCGTTCGCCGCTGAAGGACGTGGCCGGGATGGTTCGCTCGTTCCACTACGCGAGCCAGTTCGCCTGGCGCGAGCTCGCGCAGTCCCAGGCGGCGGGCATGGGCACCGACCTCGAGACCTGGTCGCGGGCGTGGTACCTGTGGACCGCATCCGAATACATCTCGGCGTACGTCGCGACCGCGAGCACCGGCGGCCTGCTGACATCCGCGGGCGGCGAGCACCGCTTCCTGTTCGATGCGTTCATGCTCGACAAAGCGTTTTACGAACTTGGATACGAGT
This sequence comes from uncultured Dehalococcoidia bacterium, assembly GCA_937954195.1. Taxonomy (GTDB): domain Bacteria; phylum Chloroflexota; class Dehalococcoidia; order Tepidiformales; family Tepidiformaceae; genus Amarobacter. The sequence continues at coordinate 1,320 of CALFYR010000245.1, read as the reverse complement.
TGGATAACCGGCCCACGTGGGTCGAGATCCCGCTCGATGGAATCCTCGAAACCGTTGAGACCCTCGGGGGCTGACGGAAACGAAAGGACCTGCCTATGCCTGCGAAGAAGGCTTCTTCCGCCACTGCCACGATGGAACAACCCATCTCCAAGGATGACATCTTTCTCTTCAACGAGGGCACGCATGCCCAGCTCTACCGGTTCATGGGTGCCCACCTGGCGAAGGCTGGCGGCAAACAGGGCGTCCGCTTCGCAGTGTGGGCGCCGAGCGCGCGCAGCGTGAGCGTCGTCGGGGACTTCAACGGTTGGGAGCCCGGGAGGCACATGCTCGAACCGGTCGAGTCGTCCGGCATTTGGTCCGGGTTCGTGCCGGGCGCCACGGACGGGCAGCGGTACAAGTTCGCCATCGAGACTGGAGGCGGCCAGCGGTTGAAGGCCGACCCCTTCGCGCGAGTCGCTGAGACGGCGCCGGCCACGGCATCGGTTGTGCATTCCGGGAGCTACCAGTGGCAGGACCAGCAATGGATGGCAGCTCGAAAGGAGCGGAACCGCCTCTCAGGCCCCATCTCGATTTACGAGTTGCACATGGGTTCGTGGATGCGGGTGCCGGAGGAGGACAACCGCCCGATGACCTACCGGGAGCTCGCGCCCCGTCTCGCGGAATACGTCGCTGCGCACGGGTTCACACACGTTGAGCTGCTCCCGGTGATGGAGCACCCCTTCTACGGTTCCTGGGGCTACCAGACGACAGGGTACTTCGCCCCCACCAACCGGTACGGAACCCCGGAGGACTTCAAGTTCTTCGTGGATACGCTGCACCAGGCGGGTATTGGGGTGATCCTGGACTGGGTCCCAAGCCACTTCCCGTCGGACGAATTTGCGCTGGCGGAGTTCGACGGGACCCACCTGTACGAGCACGCCGACCCTCGGCGGGGCTACCACCCCGACTGGGGCAGCCTGATTTTCAACTACGGCCGGCACGAGGTCCGTAGCTTCCTGCTCAGTAGCGCCGTCTTCTGGCTCGACGAGTTTCACGCCGATGGGCTTCGGGTGGATGCCGTCGCTTCGATGCTTTACCTGGATTACTCGCGCAAAGAAGGCGAATGGATACCGAACCAGTACGGCGGGCGGGAAGACCTTGACGCGATAGCCTTCCTTCGCAAGCTTAGCGAGGCTGCCTACGGCTTCGACGATGGGATTCAACTGTTCGCGGAAGAGTCGACAGCCTGGCCCATGGTCTCGCGTCCGACGTATCTCGGTGGGCTCGGCTTCGGGTTCAAGTGGGATATGGGCTGGATGCACGACACGCTGGTGTACATGG
>CALFYR010000244.1 GCA_937954195.1 uncultured Dehalococcoidia bacterium | reverse complement strand
GTGGTGGTGGGGAAGGGGTGAGGACAGCATCGCAATGGTATTGCGATGGGCGGCGCTACATCTGGGATTTGGCTTTGAGGATGTTGCCGTGGCGGTCGACCAGGTTGCCGTCTTTGTCGAAGAGCTCGGGTTCGTCAGCGCCGAGTTTCTTATCGGCGTAGATGAAGATGAGGAGCGCCGCGGCGGCCCCGCCCAGGGAGATGGTAATCCCGAGGATCACGGCATCGACATCGAACCTCACGAAGAGGTAGATAACGAAGGTGATGATGAAGCCAATGAGGGCGGCGTTGAGGTAGCGGCGCAGTGCTCGTCTCATGCGCGGAAGTTTGGTACGGCGGGTGGGGGATGTAAAGAGTGCCGAGTGCCGAGTGCCGAGTTGCGAGTTGCGAGTTGCGAGTTGCCGAGTTGCGAGTTGCGAGTCAGGCGTGGTTCGGCACGTAGCGCCGTTCTAGCTCGACTACTTCGTCGATGATGTGGCGGTAGCGGCTGAAGACCTGTTGGGCGGCTTCGTTGGCGCGAGCGGCTTCGGCGGGGGTGATGGCGCCGGAGGTGAGGAGGTCCTGGAGTTCGTCACGGTCTTCTTCGACCAGTTCGTCGTCGGGGAAGACCCACCAGTCGAGGACGAGGTCGCGGTAGGCGACTTCGGTGTCGGTGATGCGGACGTTGGTGACGGCGTCGATGCGGTGGGCGAGGAGCGCGCCTTCGGGCGAGAGCCAGCGGTAGAGGCTGTACGGCCGGCGGGCCCAGAAGTAGCCGTAGGAGACGGAACCGGCCGGGACGTGGATGGGCAGACGGGGCGGCCCAACCTCGCGCGTGATTTCGAAGCGGACGATGGCGACGGACGCGTTGCGGTGGACGAGGTCGACGTCGTATTCGAGGAGCTTGCCGCCGGGTTTCTCTTTCTTTTCCACGTATCGCGTCATGCTTACGTCGCCTTTCCGGCGGAGTATCCTTCGCGGTACTCCTACATCACGAGGTGGCCATGCCAGGGCTTTCGTTCGACAACATCATCTACGAGAAGAAGGACGCGGTCGCGACCATCACGATTAACCGTGAGTCGGCGCTGAATTCGATCGACGGGAAGACATCGAGCGAGATGTACCGGGCGTGGGAGGACTTCCGCGACGACCCTGAGATGCGCGTGGCGGTGCTGACGGGAGTTGGCGAGAAGTCGTTTTCGACCGGGATGGACCTGGTGGCGACGGCGAAGGGCGAGAACCAGTTCGAAGGCGGGCGGCCGGTGCCGTTCGGCGGGTTCACGAAGCGGATGCCGATCTACAAGCCGATCATCGCGGCGATCAATGGGTTCTGCCTTGCCGGCGGGATGGAGCTGGCGCTGACCTGCGACATCCGGATCTGTACCCCCGAAGCGCGGTTCGGTCTGCCGGAGGTGCGATGGGCGATCATGCCGGGCGCCGGCGGGACGCAGCGGATGCCGCGGGCGATCCCGCAGGCATGGGCGAACTACCTGATCCTCACGGGTGAGCAGATGGACGCGGAGACGGCGATGCGGGTTGGCCTGATTTCGCACATCGTGCCGCGCGAAGAACTGATGGCGAAGGCGTACCAGATCGCTGGCGTGATTTGCGAGCGGGGTCCGCTGGCGGTACGCGCCGCGAAGGAAGCCATCCAGCGCGGCATGGATATGCCGCTCGACCACGGGCTGGCGTTCGAAGACCTGCTGCTGGGGCGTCTGTTCGCCACTGAAGACGCGAAGGAGGGCCCGCGCGCCTTCGCTGAGAAACGAAAGCCGGAGTACAAGGGCCGATGAAGCGATCGCCTCGGACACTGCCGCTGGTCCTGTTCGCGCTGCTTGTGGGGGCGTTCGCGGCGGCGGCATGTTCGAGCGAATCGGAGCCGCCGGCACAGCCGCTGGTGTCCTCGGCCGAGGCTGTGCGGGATGTGGTGAACGGCCAGGCGCGTTCGACCTCGTCGGTGACGGTGCGGTTCGACCGTCCGTTCGAGTGGGCGCCGTCGCGGATCCCGCTCGAATCGTACTTCGAGTTCGAGGTGCCGCTGGCGGCGGGCGGGACGACGCGCGCGCTGGTGAATTCGGCGGAGCTTTCGGAGACGAATTCGCGCGAGGTGGTGCTTCGCGTGAACCGGCTCATCCCGGATGGTTCGACGCTGAAGATCGCGCGGCGGGCGTTCGACGAGGACGGGGAGGGCGACCTGGAGGCGGAAGTGGAGGGCGATCTTTCGCCCTTGCTGGTGTTCCTGGCGACGAGCGCCCTGGTGGCCCAGGACGGGACGGTGTTCGACCAGCCGACCGTGGCCGAGGTGAACCCGGACGAATCGGACCCGGCGGTGATGCGGGAACAGCTGGAGTTTCACCTGACGCAGCGCCAGGCCGACCCGGAGACGCTGCAGGACGCGCTGGCGTTCTACGACATTATCCCCGCGGAGATTGTGCCGGCACCGAAGCTGCGGGCGGCGCTTGCGGGGCTGGTAGGGACGTTCGCCGAGCCGGCGATTGGAAACTTGCTGACGGGCGACAATTGCACGGGACAGCCTGCGGCGCTGATCGATTTCGTTGAGCCGCCGGGCGAGCTGGAACTGATTGCGCGGGTTACGTTTATCGGGAGCGGACAGCGGGTGATCTCGGTCAACCCGTTCGCGGCGGGCGAGCGATTCGAGCACCTGATGCCGATCCTGGCGCACGAAGCGGTGCACTGCGACCGGCTGGAAGGGAAGACCGAGGAGCTGGCGGCGGCGGCGTTCGACACGTACCTGTACCTGCTGCTGGTGGCGACGGACCCAACGCTGGCGGAAGCGCGGACGCGGGTGGCGCGCGAGTTGAACATCGGGGCGATTGCGATGATTAACAGCGGCAGCCGGCTCCCCGAATCCATCGGTGTGTTGCCATCGCCGGACGTGATGCAGGCGCTGCCGGGCACGAACGCGCCGTACATGGCGTACGGCGAACTCATTCTGGCCGCGTATCCGCAGGTGACGACGTTTACGGCGCCGACGGAGCCGTTGGCGCAAATCTACGCTGACATCCTGGCGACGGTGGCGGGGATGGAAGAAGGAAACCCGTACGACCTGGCCTACCTGGACGAACTGATCGGGCGGTCGATCACGTTGCCGCTGATGCTGGCGGCGATCGACGCGTTCCAGCTGGCGCCGGGCGGGTAGACCTTTTGGCGATTCCGCGTTGTCTGTTACTATGTTGAGCACAACCGCGAACGTGGCCGCGCTTATCAAGATGGGGAAGAGGGACCGGCCCTTTGACGCCCCGGCAACCTGCCACCATGAGGTAAGGTGCCAAATCCGGACTCCCGCCGCGGCGGGAGAAAGATGAGAGCGACTCCGCTCGAACCTTGAACGGCCCACGCGGAACTGAGGAGAACGCAATGGTTTGCCTGGGCCGTATGGTCATGCTTTAGCCCCTCCCAGAAGGGGCCTCCCGTACACCACTTTCATCCAGCCGGTGCTTCACCCACAGCATCCCTGTCGCCGGCGCCTGATGGCCGTTTGTTCGGCCGGTACGGAGTTTGAGCATGAGTTTCGCTACGAATCTTCGCTGCCGTGAGTGTGCCCGCGAGTATCCGCTCGAGGCGCGGCATGTCTGCGATTTCTGTTTTGGTCCCGTTGAGGTGACCTACGACTACGAGGGGATTCGAAAGGCCGTATCCCGCGAGAGCATCGCGAAGGGGCCCGCCTCGCTCTGGCGGTACAAGGACTTTCTCCCGTGTGACATCGAGAATGCGGTGGATATCGGTGCGGGTTACACGCCGCTCATCCGGGCGAAGCACCTGGGCAAGGCGCTCGGGCTGAACAACCTGTACCTGAAGAACGACACGGTGAACCCGACGTGGTCGTTCAAGGACCGGGTGGTGGCTGTCGCCAGCACGCGCGCCCGGGAACTCGGGTACGAGAAGCTGGCCTGCGCCAGTACGGGGAACCTGGCGAACAGCGTGAGCGCTCACGCGGCGGCGGCGGGTATGGAGGCGGTGGTCTTCATTCCGCATGACCTGGAGGAGAACAAGATCCTCGGTTCGAGCATTTACGGGCCGACGCTGGTGAAGGTCCGTGGGAATTACGACGCGGTGAACCGGCTGTGCGCGGAGCTCGCGGGTTCGTACAACTGGGCGTTCGTGAATGTGAATGTGCGGCCGTACTACTCGGAGGGTTCGAAGACGCTCGGGTTCGAGGTCGCCGAGCAGCTGGGGTGGCGGGCGCCGGACCATTGTGTGGCGCCGATCGCGAGCGGTTCGCTGTTCGTGAAGATTCGCAAGGGCCTGCAGGAGTTGCACAAGGCGGGGCTTATCGACGAGCCGAAGACGCGGATGAGCGGTGCGCAGGCGACCGGGTGTTCGCCGGTGGCGACGGCCTGGCAGGAGGGCACGACGACGTTCCGGCCGCAGCGGCCGAACACGATCGCGAAGTCTCTGGCGATTGGGAACCCGGCCGATGGGTATTACAGCCTGGTGCAGATGCAGGAGACGGATGGCGCCTGCGGCAGCGTTTCGGACCCGGAGATTGTTGACGGGATCAAGCTGCTGGCTGAGACGGAGGGGATCTTCGCGGAGACTGCCGGGGGCGTGACGATCGCGTCGCTCAAGCAGCTTGCTGAGCAGGGTAGAATCCACCCGGACGAGCTGACGGTGGCGTTCGTGACGGGGATCGGATTCAAGACGGCTGAAGCCGTGGCTGGCGCCTTGAAGCCCCCGCTGGAGATCGACCCGCAGCTCGAGAGCTTCGAGGCGGCGTACAACGTGCGCGTGCCGGAAGGGGTTGCCTGATGGCTGTGAAGCGTGTGCGGTTTACTTTTCCGGAGAACCTGATCAAGGAACCGATCATCCATAAGCTCGGGCATGAGTTTGAGGTGATTACGAACGTTCGGATGGCGGATGTCGACGAGCACACCGGCTGGGTGGTGCTCGAACTCGAAGGGGCTGCCGAGGAGATTGAGCGCAGCCTGAGCTGGGCCCAGGAGCGCGGCGTCCGCGTCGACCCTGTTGGGGGCGATGTGGTCGAAGGCTAGGTGCGGGCGGATAACGACGAACTTCTTACTTTCTCGAAATGGAGAGTGCTTCTGTGTCTATTAATGTGCGAATTCCGCAGCCGCTGCGGGGGCTGACCGGCAACCAGTCGACGGTGACGGGGGAGGGCGCGACGCTGGAGTCGCTGGTTGCGAACCTGGAATCGAGCTACCCGGGCATGCGTGAGCGGATGATCGATGAGGGCGGGCAGCTGCGGCGGTTCGTGAACATCTACGTGAACGGCGAGGACGTGCGGTTCCTGGACGGGCTGGGGACGTCGTTGAAGGCTGGCGACGAGGTGAGCATTGTGCCGGCGGTGGCGGGCGGTTAGCGAGCGAACAGCTCGGCGGCACTGAACCGTAGGCCCGGCGCATGGGGAGACGTCACTTCTTCAGTGCCGGAAAGGATGACGCGTCCGCCCGACTCATAGATCTCGATTTCTTCGGACTCCAGGTCAACGACCCAAACCGACGGCACGCCGAACCGGAGATAGAGGTCGACTTTGACACGTATGTCGCGACGGCTCTGTCCGATCGAGCGGATTTCCACCGCGATGTCCGGAGGGCGTGTCATCCACTCATCGTCTTCAGGGGGATCGGTCCGGTAGAAAGCGACGTCGGGGAGCGGGGCCGATGGACCGTCGCTACCGCCCGGCGGGATGATGGCCCGCGGTTCGACTCCAGCGAAGCCGATGCTTTCGAAAAGGATTCCAAGCTTGAGCGCGATTCGGCTGTGGCCCCACCGTGGTGACACTTTTTCGTAGACCTCCCCATCGATGAGTTCGAGGCGCCGCTCATCGATACCCGGAAGGGCAAGGAACTCATCGAGGGTGA